>JABJEE010000047.1 GCA_018665005.1 Flavobacteriales bacterium | reverse complement strand
GCAAAACCTGCAAAAGAGGTTTCGGGTTGATATGTATTACTCGGATCCACGGATGGACCGTTATTTCCAAAATTGGGCGCAGGAACTGTATTCCCCCAATTTTGAGTCATTGGACCAATGTCATTGAAGACAGAACTAAAACAATATTCCCATCCTTCTCCAGGCCCTCCACCTCCAAAATCATCTATAGGATCCCCTAAATATGTTCCTCCTCCACTAGATCCTCCTGGGATCGCTCCAGGACTATATGAATTAACAAGTGCTACCGTTGTACCATTAGGGCACTGCAGCCAAATCTCTAAATCTCCAGCGTAAGAATGCTCCATGGTTAAACAAACCTGATTTAAGTCTTGTGCACTCTGAATAGTAGCTCCTGCGGGGAAACCGCCAATTGTAATGGGTGCTTGATATTGTTGACCTGAACCATCCGGTAAATAAGTCAATCCAGCAAAGTTTCCTCCAAGTTGAAACGATCCAGGAGGGATGTCAACACCTACTGTATCCTGAGGTGTCACACCACCAATTAGAGTCGTGTTTTCACCTAAACAAACAGAGTCTTGTAAAGGACCTGTTCCAATAAAGCTTGGCGTCAAAGAAACTCGTATTTTACTTCTAACACGTTCATTTTGTGGAAATTGATCTGTGATTTTAAGGTCAACCAAGAAACCAGATTGAGATGGTGGGGTTATCCATATCGAATCATTATTGGGATAGGTATTTCCATCAGTAACGTCCCATTGAAAATCAATATCTGAATTGATGTCTTGGGAATATCCAAATCCTGTTGACTGCTGAGAATAAGGAAATATAGGGGTTGCAACAAACAAAATACTGTCACCAAAACACACATCTACAAAACCTGTATCTACCGGATTTAGTGCATCAGAACCCAGTCCATTCACGAAAGCTTGCATATGCGCCTCAAATGGTTGATACTGGTTACCACATTGTACGTTACCGAACCAACCTGCACCTTCATTCGCTCCATCTGATATAAATACAACAGTCAAACAACCACTTGGATTGTTCCATGAGGCCTGATAAGTAAAACCATTCGGGTCCGTTACACTGTTGTGAACACCGAGTAATGGGGATGCCGTAGACGGACCATCATAAACGTATATAGAATCAGAGCCATCAACATCAAAAACAGACCCTGCATTAATACCAAATTGAATAGACATTTTAGTCCCAGTAGTCAAGTCGGGACAAAAAACCATAGTTTCATTGTAGTTTGCCGGGTAATCACCCGCTTCACCTCCAGGATCAGCAAAGTTTTGTCCAGCAGTTCCAAAAACATTACAATCAGCTGGGCTATTTTCTGGGAAATCAGAATCCCCCATGTTTACTGTTTGTGCCTCAACTCTAAGAGTTCCAAACACAATTAAGAAGAAGAATAAATTAATTAATCTCATTTCTCCTTAGATTTCTCAAAATTCAGTACCCATTCAGATTTGACTACCACCATTTTATTCAGCTTTGGAGCATAAAAATACTGATTGAATGATTCAATTTTCACATTTAAATCAGTAAAAGATGGAATCTTATCGATGTTTGGAAGTTCTTTTAACTTCAGCTGACCATGCTTCTCTAAATTGTATTCTGAAACATATGTTCCATGATCAAGGGCATAAACCAGAATCTCATATTTTTCAGGCTCAGCATTTTTAAGTTGAGTCAACTCTTCTTTGGAATATGAATTTAATAACGATTCATCATTCGTTTGGGCAAAAGATATTGTAGAGAAAGAGAGAAAAAAGAATAGTGACAATATATTTTTCATAAGATTACTTATGTATTTGCATTTGTTTTTAAACAACTTCATTTAAAACCACTATACCTCTTCACTATTGACACTGTTTTTCGTTGAAAAGTTGCGTCATTTGTTAAAAGATATTTTATATACCAATGGTTTTTAAAATTAGCTTTGTAAAGTTAGCAATACTAATGAAAAGAAAAAATTATGAACAAACAAGAATTAATAGAGGTTTCAACACAAGTCAGACGAGACATCGTTAGAATGGTTTCGGCAGTAAAATCAGGTCATCCTGGAGGATCTTTAGGCTGTGCTGACTTTCTTACTTTCCTTTATTTTGACTGCATGAAGCATAATTCAAAAGCTTTTGATATGGATGCTAAAAATGAAGACGTTTTCTTTTTGTCAAACGGGCATATTTCTCCTGTTTGGTATAGTGTTCTGGCGAGGTCAGGATATTTCCCTGTTTCAGAGCTTTCTACTTTCAGAAAAATATCATCTAGACTTCAGGGGCACCCTTCAACAGATAAAAATCTACCTGGGATCAGAATGGCATCAGGTTCATTAGGCCAGGGATTATCGGTTGCGCTTGGAACAGCAGAAACTAAAAAACTAAATAATGATCCAAGTATCGTGTATAGTCTCCACGGAGATGGAGAATTACAAGAGGGACAGATATGGGAAGCAGCCATGTATGCTGCCTCTCGAGGGATTGACAACATTGTTGCAACCATTGATTATAATGGAAGACAAATCGATGGAGACGTGGAAGATGTATTGTCTTTGGGTGACTTAAAACAAAAATGGCAAGCTTTTGGATGGGATGTTCATGAAATGGACGGTCATGACTTTGATAACATAAGAGAAACATTGACAAAAGTTAAAGCAGAATTAGGCAAAGGAAAGCCAATTTTGATTCTGATGAAAACAGAAATGGGTCAAGGTGTAGACTTCATGATGGGTTCACACAAGTGGCATGGAGTCGCTCCTAATGAAGAGCAACTAGAATCCGCATTAAATCAGCTTACAGAAACATTGGGAGATTATTAGTGAAAAATACCATTCTAATTTTATTTATTGCTCTAAATTTCATGGCATTCAGCCAAGAAAAAACAAGAATACTTTTTATTCTCGATGCATCCAATAGCATGAATCTAAAATGGGATGAGCAAACACGAATGGAGTCCGCTAAAGAAATACTTAATCAATCTGTAAAAGACTTAAACGGTATCCCTAATCTAGAAATTGCTCTTAGGGTTTATGGGCACCAATCCAATGTAACCAATACATATCAAGATTGTAACGATACTAAATTAGAGGTGCCTTTCGGCTCAAACAACACCGAAGCCATTAGGCAAAAAATTAAAACGATTAACGCTAAGGGTGCAACTCCAATCGCTCGATCACTTGAGGCTGCCGCTGGAGACTTTCCAAACGAAAAGAGCAGGAACTTTATAATCCTGATTACAGATGGATTAGAATCATGTGACAATGATCCATGCGCTGTTGCAACAAAGCTTAAAGAAAAAGAAGTAAAAGTGACTCCTTTTGTCATAGGAATAGGAATGGATCTTTCCTATTTAGAGCAATTCAACTGTATTGGGGCATATACCGAGGCAGAAGATAAAAACAGTTTCCAAACCGTATTAAAAACCATTATTGACAAAGCTCTTTTAAACACAACCGTTCAGATTAATCTCAATGACGCAAACCTCAAGCCAACAGAAACAGACGTAACCATGTTTGTTTATGAATCTGGAACGAATAATTTGGTTCATACATTAACGCATACCTTAAACAGGTATAAGAATCCTGACACTCTAGTTTGGGATCCATTCATGACCTATGACATTCTAGTCAAAACGCTTCCTGAAACATTTAAAACGAAGGTGAAGTTGCATGAGCATACACACAACACCATAAAAATAGAGGCCGCTCAGGGATTCTTAAGCTTAACGTCTAAACACAGCGCGTACAATGTAAACTTTACCACACGTGTTTCACTTCTAGACGATCAAAAAACAATCAATCATCAACAATTAAAAAGTACCGAAAAGTATTTAATTGGAAAATACAATCTTGAGATTTACACACTTCCGCGTACGTACAAAGAAATTGAAATAAAAGACAAACAAACGACAAGTATTGACATACCTGCCGCAGGCACACTGGACTTAAGATTAAAAACTCCTGCAACAGGCCAAATTTTTGTATTGAGAGGAAACGAAAGTTATGAGTGGGTGTGCAATCTTAATAAAAAGAGCACGAAACAAAAATGGAACCTGCAACCAGGTAAGTACAAAATTATTTACAGAGGAAAAAATCAATATTCTTCTTCTTACACCACAGAAAAAAGTTTTACAATTAAATCAAATAACACAATCTATTTAACCCTTTAATTATGGAAATATTAGGAAATAAGGACACGAGGTCAGGTTTTGGAGAGGGCCTTGCAGAATTAGGTGCTGAAGATGAGAATATCGTCGCTCTTTGTGCCGACTTAACGGGGTCGTTAAAAATGAATGCCTTTCAAAATGCTTTTCCTAATCGCTTTTTCCAGGTAGGGATTGCTGAGGCCAATATGATCAGTCTTGCGGCTGGTATGACCATTGGAGGAAAAATACCTTTCACAGGGACTTTTGCTAACTTTTCTACCGGTCGTGTTTATGATCAAATAAGACAATCCGTCGCTTATTCCAAAAAAAACGTCAAAATCTGTGCATCACATGCTGGATTAACTCTTGGTGAAGATGGTGCAACACATCAAATTCTTGAAGATATTGGAATGATGCGAATGTTGCCCAACATGACGGTTGTTGTTCCTGCAGACTTTAATCAAACTAAACAGGCAACTAAGGCAATCGCCAAACATGATGGCCCTGTTTACCTCAGGTTCGGACGTCCTGTAATGCCAATTTTCGTTAAGCCAGATGCTGATTTTCAAATTGGTAAAGCACAAGAAGTATACAAAGGAACTGACGTGACAATTATTGCTTGTGGCCACATGGTTTGGAAATCCATTGAAGCAGTAAAGGTGCTGACTGAAAAAGGAATATCCGTTGAGCTGATCAACATGCATACGATTAAACCTTTGGACATTTCAGCTATTCTCAACTCCGTTTCGAAAACAGGATGTATCGTTACCGCAGAAGAGCATATGGCGAATGGAGGCTTAGGCGAAGCGGTAGCTCAAGTTTTATCAAAAAACCACCCTTGCCCACACGAATTTGTTGCAGTAGATGACTCTTTTGGGGAAAGCGGGAAACCAATGGACCTTTTGGATAAGTACGGGTTGGGAAGTGCCAATATTGTAGAAGCAGTCGAAAAAGCAATCGCAAGGAAAAACTAAACTTCATCCTTTACAACGGAAATAAGCTCTTCAATTGAACCTGTTTTCGGAAGACAACCATTGATTCGCACAAAGCAAAAATCTTTTTTTAATTCTTGATTTATTGAAATTGATATATAAGAACCATTAGATGTCCGGGACTAATTAGGTTTTTTGTGT
>JABJEE010000046.1 GCA_018665005.1 Flavobacteriales bacterium | reverse complement strand
TCCTCCCTCAACCATTTGGTTTGCATTTAATTTTCCTGTTGTAATGTTTGCAATATCTCCCAGATTGACATAACTCATAGATGACAAGTCGATATCAGGTTCATTAAAAGAAAAAACCTGTCTTGCACCATCAATAACTTTTTGATACTGCTCTATCTCATCTACTATTTCTTGTTGCTTTTCCAATGGTGGGAGTGGAATTTTTACTTTTTCAGCGTCGCCTTTACTTATAAATGGCTGCGCTCCACCTCTGCGTGTGAATTTATTCTCTGAATTTAAAACATGGAACAAAAATTTTTCATTTATCGAACTTTGAAAATCATGAAGAACAATAGTATTTTTAATGGCTGTAAATGGTTCATCAAGGTAAAAAACTTTTCCACATTTAGCACCGATTGCGGAAACAACAATGTTTGGTGATTTGTATTCTGCTGTGTCGATTCTTCCATCTGGACCTGCAGCACTTACAGCAATATATTTACCATTATCAACAAAGCTTTTTTTGGTGAGAGTAGTGTTCCCCCAATCTACAGAACAAATGTCTGACAATGATGTAGTGTTGTAATCTGTTTGAACTTTTTGCTCTATGTATGAATTAACAGTTAGCAAGAAATTTTCATTTTCTAAAATTTTTTCTTTTTCAATATGTATAGCAAGTTCAGACTCTGAATTATTTTTGAAAACATCTTTTATAAGTGGCAAATCATTATTGTCATTTTTACTTCTATTAGCCCCAAGTGAATAACCATCAGAATTTACACCTGCGAATACAATTTCATTGACTTGTTTAGTTTTATCAATTAACAGAATAGAAGTCTTGACACCTGAATATGGATTAAAAACCCCTGCAGGTAGTGAAACTACACCTATCAACCCATTCTCAACTAGTTTCTTTCTTAGTTCCACATATGCTTTACCTGACTGAAAAATAATCCCTTCAGGAACAATGATTCCTGCTCTTCCTTTTGGCTTTAAGTGAGTGAGAATGTAGTCAACAAATAGAACTTCTGCTCTGTTTGATTTAAGTCCGAATTTATTATGTGGCCTAATACCTCCCTTTGGAGTCATAAAGGGTGGATTAGCAAGAATGACATCATAATATTCGTTCCATCGGTCTTCTGAAGATAACGCATCGTATTCAAAGACATTTGGATCATCAAAACCATGGAGGTACATGTTTGCTAAACCAATGCGGACCATATCTGGAGAGATATCATATCCATTAATATTTTTCATAATTGTTTTACGCTCAGCTTCAGAGAGAGGGTTGTCTTTGTTCTCTTCAGAATCAGTTTTAATAATGTGCTTATATGCAGAAATTAAGAATCCTGATGTACCTGAAGCGGGATCTAGGATTGTTTCATTTTTTTTAGGATCAAGTATCTCTACGATAAAATCAATAATGTGTCTCGGTGTTCTAAATTGACCCGCATCACCCTGAGAACTTAGTGTGTTGAGAATGTGCTCAAATGCATCGCCTAGTTGTTCAGAGTCATAAGAGTATTCAAATTCATTTATCTGGGATAAAAACAAACGAAGTGTTTCTGGATCTTTATAGGGAATGTACGCATTCTTAAAAATATCTCTAAATAGTGTTGGTATATTTGGATTTTCCTCCATGGATTCAACAGCTGTTGAATAGAGCTCAACCAACTCCGCTCCAGAGACTTTTGCATCAAATAGGTTTTCCCAAGAGTATTTCTCAAAATCATCCACAAAGAAAGATCTTTTGCCGCCAAGTTTTGTGGACTCGTTATCCATGTCATTCATAAACTTATAGATCATAGAAATCATGATCTGCTCTACTTGGCTTTTGGGATCAGGGACCTTACCCACTAAGGTATCTCTTAAATTATCTATTCTTTGTTTTGTCTCTTGATCTAGCATTATGCGAATTTCTCAACTTCCACATTGTTTTGTATATAAGACAATATAGTGCTTCTAAATCCCTCTGGTATGGAACCCATCAGTGTACGAAAGTTCCCAGGAAGTCTTGCAAATTCTTGATTGTTTATGTTTTCTCTAATCTCTCTATCAGTTAAATAGGTCTCGAAAAAATACTTTGCATCTCGGAAAAACTCTTCATTGGGGCTATGTAGGTCATCAAATTTTTCAAACTCCTCAATTAAAAAC
>JABJEE010000045.1 GCA_018665005.1 Flavobacteriales bacterium | reverse complement strand
GAACCATTCAATATTTGGGCACCATTATCTTCTGACTTTTTTAAGAAGACTGTTTTAGATGGGTTATAAATCAGATCGATAACCAAATGTTCTTCGGACAGGTGTTCATAGGGAAATAAAACCTCATCTTCAGTAAAAGGATAGCTCCCCACTGGAGTACAATTCACAACCAACTTACAGGCATCAACCATATAGTTATTGATTTCTTCATAGGTAAAAACATCATTCGAATCATTGGTTTGACGAGAAATAAAAAGAACTTCCAAGCCTATTTTTTTTAATACAAAATCGATGGCCTTTGATGCTCCTCCCGTTCCAATCACCATTGCCTTTTCATGTTTGTTGGTTAAAAATGGTTTTATACTTTGCCTAAATCCAAAAACATCAGTGTTATATCCAACCAATTGCCCTGAAACAACTTTAATGGTATTCACTGCCCCAATTTTTTTTGCTTCATCATCGACTCTGTCAAGAAATGGAATAACTGCGGTTTTATAAGGAATAGTAACGTTTAGTCCAGCATAATTGTAAACGGCATCATTGAAAAATGATTTTAGGGCTTCAATATCCTGAAATTCTAAATTCTCATAAGTTCCATCGATATCGTTTTTTGAAAAGAAATCCCTAAAAAACTGTTGTGAGAAAGAATGATTTAATGATTGTCCGATAAGTCCGAAACGCGAATTTAACATGTTCAAAAATACAACTATTTCGTCGCTTTTCTTTTCAATGAGGCTTAAGTAAAGTACTTTTGTTGTATGCAAGGTTTAGTCATCAAATCAACTGGTAAATGGTATAAAGTTCTTTTAGAATCAAACACCACAGTGAATGCAACGATAAAAGGGAAGCTTCGTTTAAAGGGAATTAAAACTACAAATCCCATTGCCGCGGGTGATATAGTAGACCTGATTACTAAGAAAAGTGGAGATGAAGACCAATTCGTAATTCAAGCGGTTCGTGATAGAACAAACTATCTGGTTCGAAAATCAACCAACCTAAGCAAACAAATGCAGATAATTGCTGCCAATATTGACAGGGTTTACTTGGTCGCTACACTTAAATCACCAGTGACTCAAATTGCCTTTATAGATCGTTTTATTGTTGCTGCAGAATCATTTAGAATACCTACTACTATTTTGTTTAATAAAACAGACTTGTACCCTTCCAAAGAATTAAAACAGCTTGAAGCATTGATTAAAATATATTCTCATATCGGCTATCCTTGTCACAAAATTGTAGCTGAAGATGAAAAAACCGTTGCTTTTATGAGGGAAGAGATTAAAAACAAAAAAGTAATGATCTCAGGAAATAGTGGTGTTGGAAAAACGACTTTGGTAAATACGCTCGATCCCAATTTAAATCTACGAGTGGGAGAAATTTCATCTGCGCATGAACAAGGCAAACATACAACAACCTTCTCTGAAATGCATGCTCTGAATAGTGGAGGGTTTATTATTGATACTCCTGGAATAAGAGCTTTTGGTCTTGTTGATCTTGAAAAGGAGCATTACGCCCATTATTTTCCAGAAATGCGTGATTTATTAGGAAAATGCAAATTTCATAACTGTTTACATGTAGAGGAACCGAATTGCGCCATCAAGTCAGCAGTACAAGATGGTGATATTTTTGAAACAAGGTATATCACTTATCTTCAGCTGATGAATGAAGATAAAACAGATCCCTATCGAAGAAATGAATTTAAATGAGAATAGTAGTCCAACGCGTAACCAAGGCTACAGTTCACATTGAACAAAACCCATACGCCGAAATTAAAAATGGTCTTGTTATTTTTATTGGGATAGAACATGAGGATGATGAACTAGATGCCGATTATTTGGCTTCAAAATGTTCAGCTCTTCGGGTTTTTGATGATGAGAATGACAAAATGAACCTTTCTGTCAATGATGCAAATGGGTCGTTGCTTGTTATCAGTCAATTTACTTTGCACGCAATGACGAGGAAAGGAAATAGACCGAGCTTTATGATGGCGGCAAAACCTGAAAAAGCAAATGCGCTGTATGAATATTTTATTCGTAAAATGAATTCTTTAGTCAATTCAGAAGTTAAAACTGGAGTATTTGGCGCGAATATGCAGGTGGAGTTGATTAATAATGGACCTGTTACGATCCTTATCGATTCTAAAAACAAAGAATAAAAATTCATTTTACTACATTTGAGTATGAATCTACTCACTGAAAATAGACTAAACGATCTCTTAAATAAACAAAGAGCTTTTTTCAAGAGTCATACCACTAAAGACGTTTCTTTTAGAAAAAGAAATCTCAAAAAATTACTTAGCGTCGTCGAATCGCACGAAAGTGAAATAGCAGATGCCTTAAAAAAAGACCTGAAGAAGTCTTTTCAAGAGGCTTACCTTACCGAAATAAGTTTGGTCAAGTCAGAAATTAAATTTCATCTAAAAAACTTGACTAAATGGACGAAGGTTCAACGTGTATCGACACCTATTTATCTTTTACCTTCGAGAAGTAGAATTCAACAGGAGCCCCTTGGGGTCTCCCTTATCATTGCTCCATGGAATTACCCTTTCCAACTTGTGTTTTGCCCTTTGGTTGGAGTCATCTCCTCTGGGTGTTGTGCCATATTAAAACCTTCCGTAGACGCCCCGAATACTGCCTTACTTATGGAGAAAATGATCTCAGAGGTTTTTGAAGAAGATTATGTCAGTGTCGTTCAAGGAGATATCGCAGAAACCACCTTGTTATTAAAAAACAAATTCGATCATATATTTTTTACAGGAAGCTCAAGAGTTGGAAAGATTGTAATGAAAGCGGCATCCGAATTTTTAACTCCAGTTGTTTTGGAGCTGGGAGGAAAATCACCCTGTATTGTGGATAAAAATGCAAATATTGAAATCGCTGCAAAGCGAATTGCATGGTCAAAATCAATCAATGCAGGACAGACATGTGTAGCTCCCGATTATGTTCTCGTTCATCAAAGTGTTAAGGAGGAACTTGTTTCAAAAATTGATGCGTATTGGACAAATGCTTTTGGCGAAAACCCTATGCACAGCGTCTTTTATCCTAAGATAATAAATGATGCTGCCTTTGAAAGGTTAAATGTATTGCTTTCTGAGGGAACCATAAAGTCAGGTGGGAAAATCGATAAAGCCAATAGGTATATTCAACCAACAATAATGGTTGATGTGGGGCTGGATGATGCCATCATGAAAGATGAGATTTTTGGACCCATTTTACCAGTGATTGCCTTTGAAGAACTTTCTACTGCGCTTGAAATCATCGAACAGTATGAGAAACCCTTGGCTCTTTATTATTATGGACCAAACAAAACAGCGAAAGAGGTAATGCATAAAACGAGTAGCGGTGGAGCATGTATTAACGATGGACTTCTCCACATAGCAAATCACAACCTCCCATTTGGGGGAGTTGGAAACAGTGGAATTGGTTCCTATCGTGGTTATGACGGATTCAAATGTTTTAGTCATTCAAAAGCCATATTACAGACTCCAACATGGATAGATTTGCCTTTTAAATATCCACCTTTTAAGTGGTTTAATTGGATTAAAAAAATTGTTTGACATAAAAAAACCCCATGAAAACATGAGGTTTTTAACTGATTCAATTATGTTTATTGAACTTTAGTCACATTTACAGCATTTAAGCCTCTTTGTCCTTGCTCAACGTCATATTCGACTTGGTCATCTTCTCTGATGTTATCTACCAAACCTGTTTTGTGAACAAAAACATCTTCACTTGACTCGTCATCTTTAATAAATCCGAATCCTTTTTCATTGTTGAAGAATTTTACTACTCCTTTTTTCATTGTACTTGTATTAGTTGTTATTAATCTTTATTCTGGTTTCTATGTTTCGCTTTCTGAAGCTCTTCATCTTGTGTTAATGTGTTATTGACAGGAGCACTCTCCCAATCAATCTCACTTCCACCCGCTGAAGACTGTCTTCTCATCTCTTTTTTTTCGAGTTTTTCCTTTTTCTTAAGATTGCGATTTTTTTCGCGTTGCTTTTTATTAAATGTTTCTTGAGACCTTCCCATAATTATAAACTTGCTATTTTTTTGGCTGCATTACACTTCTCATTATCAAAGCCTGAATAATTCATTGCGAATTTCGAATTGTAAAAAGAACGTTGTTTCTGCATCAAAATATTGGTTAGCGACACAAAAAAGAATCAAGCTTAAAAGTACCGGTTAAAACATGAACAAACTATAAAAGTTTGTCACAACACGCGACAAAGGTAATTTATTTTTTCCGTATTTGTATGAAAGAATTTAATTGCCTTATATTTAAAGTACCAAAAAACGCACTATCTATCACATTAACAAGTGTTTATGCCAATACTTAAAATCGCCCTAAAGGTGTCGATTTGTTACATTATATAAAGTTTTAATCGAACCATGATGAGATACAAATTATTTTTATTGTTGACTTTTCTAACGAATCAAGTCATTATTACTGCCCAGCATACTCATGAAACCATACCAAGCACAGCCCGTGCGGATTGGGGAGAATTTGAAAAAGGAGAGCTCCTAAAAACAGAACTCATTGACTATAAAACCACACCTATTGGTAAAAAGATCCTTAAGAAAGACAAATTGCGAAAAGGATTCGAATATGTTGATTCAATAAAAATTAACCGGATGGTATATAATAGCGATGGTCTTATGGTCACAGGTTTTGTCGTCCAACCAAAAGAAAAGGGTAATTATCCATGTATTATATATAATAGAGGCGGAAATAGAGATATGGGAAGTCTACTTGTTGGAACAGCTGTAGTATATATGGGGAAAATTGCGGCTGCAGGTTTTGTTGTAATTGCTTCAAACTATAGGGGAAATTCTAACAGCGAAGGCAAAGAAGAATTTGGTGGCTCTGATGTGAACGATGTACTTAATTTAATTCCTGCGTTATCGCAAATCGAAGGTGCAGACACCTCAAAAATAGGCATGTTCGGAATCAGCCGAGGAGGCATGATGTCATATATGACTACTAGAAACAATCCCCAAATAAAAGCAGTTGCAGTAGTGGGGGGTATGTCTAATCTTTTCACAATGAAAAGAAACCGTCCAGATATGGAGTCACATGTATATAGCGCTCTTATACCGAACTACGAAGATGATTCAGAAAATCAACTCGAAAATAGATCCGCTGTATTTTGGGCGGACGAACTCCCTCGATCAACAAAATTTTTATTATTGCACGGAACTCATGATAAAGCCGTATCCATAGAAGAGCCTCGAGAACTGCATAATACGTTTTTAGAACATAATATAAATCATGTATTTATTGAATACAAGAGAGATAATCATGGAGTCCGAAAAAATGCTGAACATGCATCTGAGCAAATAAATAACTGGTTTTTAAAGTACGTAAAAGATGGCATGGAGTTTGAAGAAGAAGAAACTCGTTATGTGTTACCTGAAAAGTAACTATATTTAAAAACGCTCGTATAGAGTAATTATAAACTTAAATTAAAAATAAACTTAAATTAAAAAAGATGAAAAAATTATTACTAGTATTCGCAATGTTTGTTGGAACAACGTTCTCGGCATCTGCGCAAGTTCAACAAGGATCTATTTTGGTTGACGCCTATTATGGGTTTACCAACATCCCAGGAGCGTTATATAATTCTAATTGGGATTTTGAAGCAGAATATTGGGGGGCAACGGAAGCCAATACCTCTGGATTAGGACCAATAGGAATAAGGGCAGAATACTTGGCTACTGACAAATTAGGTCTTGGAATTGATTTCGCTCTGAATACAAATTCAGCGTCTTTTGTCGGCACAGATTATGTGAATGGTGAGGAAATCAGTTTTGACACTGAAGGGTCATCTACAAAATGGGGCGCTATGATCACCTTAAACTACCATGCCTTTACAAAT
>JABJEE010000044.1 GCA_018665005.1 Flavobacteriales bacterium | reverse complement strand
TTCACTATGGCTTTGGCGGGAACCAAAGAAAAAAAAGCATTATCCCCATGGACACAAAAAGAATATAACGAACAAAACTGGGTAAGCGAATACATCATAGAAACGCTTCAACTAAACGGTATCCAAAATCTTGAAAATCAAGGGCCATACGATAGTGAAGCTGGCAATTTGATTCATTTAAGAACTGATTTTTCTTTTGATCTCAAGAATCATAACGTTCTAAATATTGCCCGCAACTTACATCCAACACCAGCAGTGTCTGGTCTCCCAAAAACAGAATCCATTGCCCTCATTAATCAAATTGAAACTCATGAGCTCGGATACTCTAGAGATTTATATACCGGCTTTATTGGGATTACTACTAATGAGACTACACAGCTATTTGTAAATTTACGATGCTGCCAAATATTTAATGATTCTGCCTTCCTATATGTTGGCGGAGGATACACTGAAGACTCGACAGCCGAAAATGAATGGGAAGAAACAGAATCAAAAAGTAAAACCCTTATGAGCGTTTTAGAAAAACTTTAGTTTTGTGAATATGAAGACGAGCAATAAATCCATCGTACAACATATTGTGAAGCAATGTAAATCGCAAGGGATTCGTCACATCGTATTTTCGCCAGGCTCGAGGAATGCACCATTTGCTATGGCATTTGATAATGACCCCTTTTTCAAAACGCATATCATCCATGATGAAAGAGTTGCTGGATTTTATGCCTTAGGAATCGCACAGGTGTTAAACGAAGCTGTCGCCGTGTGCTGTACATCAGGTTCTGCCGTAGTAAATTACTTTCCTGCTATTACTGAAGCTTTTTACCGTAAGATCCCTCTATTGGTAATCTCTGCAGACCGTCCTAAAAACTTAATCAACAAAGGTCATGGACAAACCATTATGCAGGATGAAATCTTTGGAAAGCATGTAAAAACATTTGAATCTTTTGAAGATTTGAATATTTTACAAAATACATCAATAGAGAATTGTAATTCTAAAATGGAATCGCTTTATCAAGAACCGAAAGGTCCGGTACATTTTAATATTCATCTCGAAGAGCCTTTATATGAGACTTCAATTGTCGACAATGGTTTCATACCTAAAAAAAATAACATTCCCGGCAATCATTCTGAATCTATTAGAGAAGTTATAAAAATCATTAATGGCAAGAAAACGATCGTTCTTTGTGGTCAAAATTCAGGAACCTCTGAGCTGAATAATGAGCTTGTTCAATTCAATAAAAATACAAACGTTCTTGTATTAAACGAAAATACTTCAGGATTATGTGATACAGGCTATGTAAACTGTATAGACCGAACACTTAATGCTGTTCCTAATGAACAGAACGAAGCTTTTATTCCTGAAATCCTTATTACTATTGGAGACGCAATTGTATCTAAAAAAATCAAAGCTTTTTTTATTCAGAACCCTCCTGAGCATCATGTTTCTATTAACCATTCAAATATTGGAATAGATTTATTCCATTGCCTTGGAACTCATTTAAAAACGAATCCGATTGACTTTTTTAGTCAAATAAACAATAGTGATCCAGTCAGGAATACGGTTAATTTTGAAGCGAAATGGAAAGCCATTGATCTCAAGGCCAAAGATCGCATACCTCAGTTTTTTAGCACAGAGAATTCTGCAACAGATATTCAAGCTTTTTATCTATTGAATGAATACCTAAACAATGATACCGTTTTACATTTGGCAAATAGCTCAGTCGTAAGATATATGCAGCTTTTTGACCCTATAAAGTCTGTAGCCTATTTTGCAAATAGAGGGACAAGTGGGATTGACGGATCAATGAGCACGGCTGTGGGTTCTGCGATTGCTTTGCCCCATAAACAACATGTTTTTATATCTGGGGATGTGTCTTTTATATATGACAGTAATGCCATGTGGGTAAGACCTTTTCCTAAAAATTTAAAGATTATTATCATCAATAATTACGGGGGAAGCATATTTAGAATCATTGATGGAGCTAAAACTTCTGAACAGCTGGAAAACTACTTTGAAGCACATCATCAAGCTGATGTAAGAGAAATTGCTAAGGGGTTTGGATTTTCAACAGTTGAAATTGAAAAATTAAAGGATTATGAGAATGCTGTTTCTCATTTTTTAAATAGTGACAAGCATCAAATATTAATTTTTAAAACAGATAGAATAGAAAATCCATTAGCTTTGAACAGATTATTTAAACACCTAAATAATGACTGATTTTTTTGAAGTATTTACCATTTGGGAAGGCTGGGTATATCTCTTTATACTTTCAATACTTGAAATCGTTCTTGGCATAGACAATATCATATTTATCAGTATTGTAACAGATAAACTTGAAGAAAGTAAAAAAAGACTAGCTCGAAATCTCGGACTTTCAATTGCCTTAATTTTAAGACTTCTTCTGCTATCTCTCATTTCATTACTAATGACCTTGACTACCCCATTGTTTTCCGTTTTAGGTAGTGACATTAGTGGGCAAAGTATGATTCTTATTTTAGGAGGACTTTTTCTGATCTACAAGAGTGTCTCAGAAATGCACAATAGTATCAATCATAATCCTGAAGAAAGTAAGAAGGGTAAAAGCACACTAACCCAGATCATCACTCAAATTGTTTTAATCGATCTAATATTCAGTTTTGACTCCATTATATCTGCAGTTGGAATGACCAATGGTATTCAAGAACAAACGGGAAAAAATCCTATGGCTATTATCGTTATAGCCATTATTATATCCATGGTCATCATGATGCTGTTTTCACGACAAATCAGTCAATTTATATCATCAAACCCTACCATTAAAATGATTGCTCTTAGCTTTCTGGTTGCAGTTGGTGTTCTTCTTATTGCAGAAGGTTTTGGACAAGAGTTCCCAAAGGGATATATCTATTTTGCTCTTGCTTATGCCCTAGTTGTTGAAATGCTCAACATTAGAATGAGAAAGAATAAGAATGGATAAAAAAACAGCTGAAATACTTTTAAACATCAATCAATTCGACTCCCCTCTTGATGCCTATGAAAGTTGCCTTTTTGACCTGAGAAACTTTGTTTTCCAAAACCCTGTAATACCAAAGGTTCTTTACAATAAGCTAAAGAAAAACAAACAGTTTTTTGAAGCCATTAGTCATTTTGAGAAAGTAGATTCCCGTTATATTACAATTGAAATAGCTCCTTTGACAGGAACTCATCTATTTGACAAATTTGTGTGCTACGAGGAGAATAAAAGTCAAATTAAACAAAACCTTTCTAAATTTCTTACTACCAAGAACATTGAAGTAGGTATAACTCAGCTGATTCAAAATCTTTCACTTTGGAGCGAAGCCTTATCAGGTGTAGATACATCAGGTGCCGAAGGAGTGCCTTTAAATAAAGAATTAGATGTCTTATCGACCTTTAAATTGTTAGAATCAATCAAGGAAAACTCAACACCTATTGGTGACCCACAATTGCTTTCGGAATTGAATAGAGTTAAAGAGTTGGGAAAATCAATACAAACTTAATCAGCAGAAGAACCTCCACTTTTCATTTTGGCGCTTTTGATTTCAACTTTACCGAACTTATATCTGGCGGTAACAAATACCCTTCGAGACATCCATTTGTAGTTTGCTACCTGATTTATGTTTTCTCGGGTTAAATCCATGTAGAAAGCTTGTTGGTTTAATAAATCAGAGACACGCAAGCCCAAAGACAAATCTCCATCTAATAGCTTTTTCTCAAATGCCATATCTAAAGTTCCCTTTCTCTGAACTACACCTTGAACAGTAATACGAGGACCATTGTATCCGTAGCTCATTTGAAAACTTCCTGTTTTTTTCCAAAATTCCAATGTGGTGTTGATTTTGGCCTTCAAATAATAACCGGTGGTATTATTTAAGCCTTGTATATCCGTAAAATACTCAACCATATTACCATTAAAGCTAGCGGTCGTCCTCCAAAAACTATACGGCTTAAACATAAAAACCCATTCTGTACCTAAAGCATTAGTATTGTTTAAATTTTGATAAGTAACAGCGCTCGTATTGTTGTCATAAAACTCTTTAATTCTACTTATAACTCCCTTGCTTCTGCGGTAATAGATACTGGTGGAGATTGAAAACAACTTACTTTCAAAAAGATATGCCAAATCGAATGAGTGAATGTATTCTGGCTGCAGGTAAGGGTTTCCTCGTCTTAAATTAAATGGATCAGCATAATTTGTAAATGGATTAAGCTGACCTGCTCTTGCTCTTGAAATTCTTCGGCTGTAACTTAAGCCAAGCTCATTTTTGTCGTTAATGGAATATTTTAAATGTGCCGATGGAAAGAAATTAAAATAATCGTTTTCTATTCTTAATGTGTCTGAAATCAAATCTGGAATCTGATATGCCTTTTCTACCCTTAAGCCCGCCTGATACTTAAATTTATTTATTTGCTGTCCGAAAATACCATACAAACTAAAAATACGTTCATCATATTGATAATTAAAATTGGCAATCGTGTCTTCCAAATAACTTTCGACCACATGGTCATAAGATTCAGAAAATGTATTAACAGACTGAGAACGTATGATACTCTTTGCTCCTGCTTCAATTCTTGCGTTGATTGAAGGAAAAACATATTCAAAGTCAAGCTGGGCTGAATTGATATCATTTGACTCGATATTATTCAAGCGTTGGGATAAAGAATCACTTCCATTCGCAACAGAGTCTGGAGTGAAATAATATTCAGAATAAAAACCTTCTATATCCTCATCTCCGACGGACTGATTAAAATTAAATTGCAGCTTGCCTTTTTCATCTGAAAATACCCATTCGTAATTAAGTCCAAAGTCTATATTCGTTCTCGACTTAGGATCGTAGCTCGTTCGATTCCACAAAGCGGAACGTATTCCATTCTGATCATATATTGAATTCCATAAATCACCTGTTCTTTCTCTTTCACCAAGGCTAAGGCTTGAATAAATTCCCAATTTGTGATTTTGAGATAAAGTCAAATCCAATCCCGTTCTAATGGATTGAGAAATATTGAGATCTGTACCAATACGATTTTGATCCAAATGTTGTATTGTGCCATCAGAAAAAGACTCGTAAATGTCTGAGAACTTATTCCTGTATCCTCTATAGCTTCGACCATTATAACTCGCAAATACATTGATCTTATCGTTTCTATAATTCAAAGAGACATTACCTTCATATATATTTCCATTTTTGACGTCTCCCGAACCAATATTAGAAGACAACGACCCATTGAAACCTTTAAGCTTATTCTTCTTTAGAACAATATTGATGATACCAGAAGTGCCGTCAGGGTCATAACGCGCTGAGGGATTGGTGACGATTTCAACTCTTTCTATAGATCCTGCGGGTAAAGCGTCTAATAAGGTTTTGCCATTACCCCCACTAAGAGAGCTTGGCCTTCCGTTAATCAGTATGATGACAGACCCATCCCCTCTTAAAGTAACTCCACCGTCTTCATCCACCTCAACAGAGGGCAATCTATTCAACACATCATTCGCAGTACCGCCTTTAACTGAAATATCCTCGCCCACATTATAAACTTTCTTATCTATTCCCGCCTTAAGAACATCAATTTGAGCCTGAACTTTTACTTCCTCTAAATTTAGGGTTCCGTCAATTTTTAACTTCAGTGCGCCAAATTTTATACTCTCACAATTAACCGAAGAATTAGAGTTTTTATACAATGATTCATATCCTATATGAGCAACTTTTAACACAAAGGATTTATTGCAATCAATTTCCTCAAATAGGAATGCTCCACTAGAGTCGGCATACATTGCCCTGTATAAAGAAGAGTCTTGAACATTTAATAGCTTGACCGTTGCAAATTCGATTTGCACATTATCTACCGAGGAAATAACATTTCCTGAAACGGTATAGGATTGGGCATTGGAGCTAAATGTTACAGAAGCAACAAAACATAGGACAAGGAGGATATTGTAAAGAATGACTCTAGGTCTTTTGAAAAAAAACATTTCTAATCTTGTATCTTTTTGATGATTAAAGAAGCAATATGACCACCGAAACCAAAAGTGTTACTCATCGCATATTGAATGGTTTTCTGCCGGCCTTTACCTAAAGGAAAATCGAACATATTTGCAAAATCAGGCTCAATATTCTTGGTGTTTATAGTCGGGGGAACAAAATCATGCTGCACTGATTTCACACAAGCTATTGCCTCAATAGCTCCAGCTGCTCCTAAAAGATGTCCTGTCATGGATTTTGTTGCCGAAATAGAAACCTCTGAGTTTTCTCCGAAAACACGTTTAGCGGCGATCAATTCTGATTTATCGCCTAAAGGAGTCGAGGTGGCATGCATATTTATGTAATCAATATCGCTTGAGTTTATACCCGCTTCTCTCATCGCTTCTTCCATTCCCAAAACAGCACCATCTCCTTCAGGGTGAGTCCCCGTGAGATGATAAGCATCCGCAGCCATTCCTCCTCCAACAATTTCAGCATAAATTTTCGCCCCTCTTTTTTTTGCATGCTCGTATTCTTCAATAATAAGGGCTCCCGCTCCTTCGCCCATAACAAATCCATCTCGATCAACGTCAAAGGGCTTTGATGCCCCTTGAGGATCGTCATTGTTCGTAGATAAAGCTCTTGCCGAAGAAAATCCTCCAATTGCAGATTCATTAATGGCAGCTTCAGACCCTCCACTAATAATTAAATCCGCCTTATCCCATTTGATGTAATTAAACGCTTCAATCAATGCTGTGTTTGATGTAGCACATGCAGAAACCGGACAGAAATTAACTCCTTGTAACCCATATTTGATTGATATAATTCCAGAAGCAATATCAACAAGAATTCTTGGTATAAAATAAGGTGTAAAACGAGGTGTCCCATCACCAGAACAGAATTCCATCATTTGATCCTGAAAAGTTTGAATACCTCCGTTACCTGAGCCCCAAATAACACCAGCCCTTGTTTTATTTATGTTTTCAAAATTAATTGATGCGTCCTTTACAGCCTCCTCTACCGATACCAAAGCGTATTGACTGAACAAATCATATTTCCGAACTTCCTTTCGATCGAAAAATAATGTAGGGTCATAAGATTTGAGTTCACAAGCAAATTTGGCTTTGAATTTATCTGTGTCAAACTTCGTTATTGGAGCTGCTCCACTCGTGCCTTTTTTTAAATTAGTCCAAAAAGAGGATACATCTTCACCGATTGGCGTTAAAGCTCCAAGCCCTGTAATTACTACTCGTCTTCCCATTAATTATCTAAATCAATTTTATTATACTCCTCGCTTTTTAAAATATCTATTGCGCGAACTAAAATTTCATTTGTTGAATTGTAAACTTGATAAAACTCGCTGGTATCCCATAAGTTTCGGGCTAAAAACGCTTTTAATCGAAGTTTAATAAATTCACCACTTTCGTTAAAATCCTCTTCAGAATACTTAAGTGTGGAATCTTGCTCCTTAACATATTTAAAAAATGAATCCATAAAAGGTTCATCACAATCAAACGATGTGTTGAAATCTGAAAAATCTGGGTATTTGTTCAATAATTTTTTTCTATTGTTATTGGTGTATTCATAAGAAAACGTATTCAAAAACCCACCACGAATCAATTCCGAAAAATAATCGGAAGTCCCTGTAGTATCCAAAGGAACGAAGAAATCGGGCATTATACCCCCACCACCAAATACAGTTCTGTTTTTAACTAATGTTTTAAATTTAAGTGAATCAGGCATTTTAATCGAATCTGCACTTACAAACTCACCATTTAAATAACGTTCTGAAATGTCCTTTCTGTAAGACTCCACATCGTCATAGGGTTTTTGAATAAACCGTCCAGTTGGTGTAAAATACCTAGCAATGGTTAATCTTATTTCTGAGCCATCGCTCAATCCCATTGGTCGTTGAACCAATCCTTTACCAAAAGTTCTTCTTCCAACTACCAGGCCTCTGTCCCAATCTTGAATCGCACCTGAAAGTATTTCACTTGCACTTGCCGAATATTCATCAGTTAATACAATAAGCTTTCCTTTTTCAAAATTACCTCTTATACCCGCTCTTAAGTTATTACGAGGTTGTGCCTTTCCCTCTGAGTAAACTATGAGCTTTTCGTCTGATAAAAACTCATCTGCCAATTTGTGTGCCGCATCCAAAAGTCCTCCTCCATTTCCTTGCAGGTCAAAAATAAGACTTTTCATCCCTTGGCCTTTCAGCTCTCGAATAGCACTTCTGACTTCGTAAACAGTTGTTCTAGAAAAACTATTGAGTTTAATGTAGCCAATTTCATCGTCAATCATATACCTAGAATCGACCGAAAAAACAGGGATTTTATCTCTTGTGATATTAAAAGTAAGCTTCTTATTTACCCATTTGCGTTTAACTTCCACTTTTACTTTAGATCCAAGTTCACCCATTAGCTTTTCTCGGACATCACTGTTTTTGAGACCTACACCAGCGATACTGTTGCCGTCAACACTCACAATTTTGTCTCCGGGAAGAATTCCCAGTTTTTCAGCTGGACCTCCAGAAATGGTTGCAACTACATTTAATGTGTCCTTCATTATTTGAAAGCGAATCCCAACGCCTACAAAACTCCCGTTTATTGTCGTTTGAGCAGCTTGCAATTCATCAGCTGGAATGTATGTAGAATGAGGATCTAATTCTTCAAGGAGTGATACGATCGCTGTTTCGGTAAGAGCTTCGGAATCCGTTTCATCAACATAATAGCGTGATACCTTATCTATAACTTCTTTAAATTTGAAAGAGGTGCTTACTTCACTAGGATGAAACTGAGCCGTCGCAACAGAAATAAGTAAAAAATTAATGGTTAAAAGAGATAATAAACGTGTCATATAAATATTTATAAGAAAAAACGATTCGTACAAAAATAGTAACACTTATGAGGTACAATAGTTTTTTTGTAAGTTTTAACAAGCAATTAACTATAATTAAATCACCAATGTTAGTATGTTTTTTTTTTTGACATAATTACTTTAAAGAATGAACTTATTTTTGAATCATGATAGACCATAATATCTCTTTAAAAACCATGAACACTTTTGGCATTGAGGCTTCAGCCAAATTATTTTCTATTATTCGAAATGAAAATGACATTAAAGTGATATTGGATCAATATAAAGACGATTCTCTTTTCATTTTAGGTGGCGGCAGCAACGTTTTAATGACACAAGACTTTGATGGTTTAGTCATTAAGAATGAAATTAACGGTTTTCAAATTATTGAAGAAAACAATCATTTTGCCATTGTAGAATCTGGAGCAGGAGAAGTTTGGCATGAGTTTGTAATGAAATGCATTGATCATAATCTTGGAGGAATAGAAAACTTAAGTCTTATCCCTGGCAATGTCGGCGCAAGCCCGATGCAAAATATTGGTGCTTATGGTGTTGAAATTAAGGATGTTTTTGAATACCTCGATGCGTATCACATTGAGGATAAGGAAATGCGTAGATTCAATTCCCAAGAATGTCAATTTGGTTACCGAGAAAGTGCTTTTAAGAATGAATTAAAAGGACAATATATTATTTGCAAAGTGGCGTTCAGGTTAACAAAGACGCATACCTTAAAAACAAGCTATGGGGCCATTGAAAATGAGCTCAAACAAATGAATATTGACCATCCAAGCATAAAAGACGTCAGTGATGCGGTAATCAAAATAAGACAATCTAAACTTCCTGACCCAAAACAAATTGGAAATGCGGGTAGTTTTTTTAAAAACCCAATTGTTTCAAAAGAGCTTCTAAACGAAATTCAAATTAATTACACCGATATCCCCAATTATCCAGCACCTCAAAACAAAGTGAAACTTGCAGCGGGATGGCTTATAGAAAAAGCGGGATGGAAAGGGCGTACATATGAGAATAGATACGGTGTTCATAAGCTTCAGGCACTAGTTCTGGTAAATTACAACGAATCTAAGGGGGATGAAATTCTTAATCTTTCAACGCTAATTATTGAAGATGTAAAAGCTAAATTCAACGTTACTTTAGAGCGAGAGGTGAATATTCTATAATCATTAGGTATTAGATTGCTTCATTATTAATAAATTCGCATAGAAATTAAACTTACATGAAGGTATCTTACAATTGGCTTAAAAACTATATAGATTTTGATTTATCTGTAACTGAACTTGCAAAAGTATTGACAGATACCGGTTTAGAGGTTGAAGGTGTCAAAAGAATTGACAAAATCCCTGGAGGATTAGAGGGCCTCGTAATAGGAAAAGTAACGGATTGCGTTAAACATGAAGACGCCGACCGTTTAAAAGTCACGCAGGTAGACATAGGAACTGAAGTTTTACAAATCGTATGTGGCGCGGACAATGTGAAATCAGGACTAAAAGTCATTGTCGCTACAGTTGGCAGCATGTTGTATCCGGAACCAGACAAACCATTCCAAATTAAAAAAGCAAAAATAAGAGGGAAATCTTCTTTTGGAATGATTTGCGCAGAAGATGAAATCGGACTAGGTGATTCGCACGAAGGTATTATGGTTCTTGATGAAAAAGCAGAAATCGGTTCAAAAGCTTCTACCTATTTCAATATGAGTTGTGACTATCAACTTGAGATCGGTTTAACACCAAATCGATGCGATGCAATGGGACATTTTGGAGTGGCAAGAGACATTAAGGCCTATTTAAATTATCACAATAAAGACCATAAGGAACTCCAGCTTCCCCAAATGGATATTCCAACTATAAAAGACAATGAAAAGTTTTCTATAGAAGTAGCAGAACCTTCTTTGTGCCCAACTTATATGGGGGCAACCATACAAAATATTAAGATTGAACCTTCTCCGGAGTGGCTTCAAACCGCGCTTTCATCAATAGACATAGAACCCATTAATAATGTAGTAGACATTACAAATTATGTCATGTTTGAATTCGGGACTCCCCTACACGCTTTCGACCTGGACAAAATTGGCGATAAAATATTAGTTACAAAAAGTACTAAGGGAGATTTATTCACAACGCTCGACGGGACAGAGAGAACACTCAATGGTGAAGAGCTCATGATCACAAATGGAAAAGAAAACCTTTGCATTGCTGGCGTTTACGGAGGCATTTCTTCCGGTATTTCCAACCAAAGCAAGGCCATGTTCTTGGAATCCGCCATATTTGATTCAACATCAGTTCGAAAAACATCAAAATCACATAATCTTCAAACGGATGCGAGTTTTAGATTTGAGAGAGGTGTTGATCCATCATTGACTAAAAAAGCAATGAACAGAGCCATCAGCTTGATCTTAGAACTTACTGGAGGAGAACTTTCAATGGGTCCCAAAATAATTGACTCTAGAAATACTGAAGAGGTTGAAGTAGATTTGAACATCCAATCTTTGAACAGTAGACTCGGAATCAATATTGAGACTGAAGAAATCATAAATATTTTAGAAAATTTAGATTTTAAATGTCAAAAGTTAAACCAGGAAAACCTACAGGTCGTCGTTCCTTCATATCGTAGAGATGTTTATCGAAGCGAGGATATTATGGAAGAAGTGCTGAGGATCTATGGTTTTAACCAAGTGCCTCTTCCAAAGAAATGGCATATATCATTTCAAAACAAAGAATTTGAAAACTCAAACGAAATTCACAGGACTTTATCTGAATGGCTTGTTTCTAATGGGTTTAATGAGGTTATTAATAACTCTTTAAGCAAAGGTTTATTTGGCGATAAGCTTGATAAAAAATCAGGCCGATCAAAAGTATCTGTCCTTAATCCTTTAAGCTCCGAATTGTCATCCATGCGAAGAAGCATGCTGCCTGGCCTTCTTGAAAACATCAAATACAATCAAAATAGGCAACATTCCGATTTGAAGTTTTTTGAGTTTGGGAAAGTCTATGAGAAATCTGAAAATGGATTCCATGAAACAAGACAATTGGCTTTTGTTATTACAGGAAATCAGAAGCCTGAATCCTGGAAAAATGACAGTAAAGCAGTTGATTTTTTTGAGCTCAAATCCATTTGTCAAACTCTTGGAAATAAGCTTGGTCTGAATCTCAAGGGAAAGACGGGAGATCCTTCTGTCTATTTTGATACTTTTCAACAGCTCAACTTAAAAAAACATCCACTTATTGAATATGGAGAAATATCAAATGAGGTAAAAAAAGAAATTGGCTTTAAAGGAAGCGTGTTTGCAGGAGTCCTGAACATAGATGTTGCCATGAAGAACAGGAAACACAAAACAACCGTATTTGAAGAATTACCTAAAACGTTTTTTGTAAAACGGGATTTTTCTCTCATTCTAGATAAAGCTGTGAATTATGATTCCATTGAAAAAATAGCTTTAGACTCAGAAAAAAATCTTTTAAAAAGAATAAATCTATTTGATGTTTACGAAGGAAAGAATCTTCCAGAAAACAAAAAGTCATATGCTGTTTCATTTGTATTTCAACATCCACAAGAAACTCTTCAGGACGCACAAATTGATCCCATTATGGAGACAATAAGACTACGATTAAAAAAGGAATTGGGTGCTGAGCTTAGAGCTTAACTATGGTAAGCTTTTCGAGAAAACGAGTCAAGTTCTTATTTTTCACGATCTCATCTTTACCGACGATAAGTAAATTTTTTGACTTATTGGATTCAAGCCATAACTCTATATTCGCAATAGCGACATTCAAGGTTCCATTAATATCAATTCGATAACATGGCTTTTGATTTTTATCAAAAAGAGATTTTAAATTCCAATTCTCTTTAGATATAGACTGGTTTTCACTTACGATAAGAAGACTGTCAAATGATTCAATATGCAAGTCATAACGCTCAGTGACTTGATTCACTTTATGGGCGTTTTCTTCAGACCAACTATTGATTGATTTTGAAAATGACGTACCAGCCTTAAGAAATATATTGTCTAACTTCATATATGGAATAAATCAAAGATAATTTAAATAATGAGTGAATGACCAAAAAAAATAAATAAGCTCATTTTTTTTATAATTCGAATGGTTTTCATCTGAAATAAAATAGATTAACGCATGTTCTATTGATTATTTCCCAACAAAGTCATTTACCAATTCTGGAGGTCTTGCGACTATGGCCTTTCCGTTATTAACCACAATGGGTCGCTCAATTAATTTTGGATAAGTAAGCATTAAATCAACAATTTGATCATCACTTAAATCTTTACCCTTTACATGTTGTTTATAATCACTTTCTCCTTTCCTCAACAACTCCGATGGGCTCATTTCCAGGTCTTGAAGAACCTTTACAAGCATATCTTTTGTCATGGTGTTGTTCATATAATCAACAACCTCGACTTCATTTGTCAAAGACCTTACCAAGGCCAAGGCTTGCCTGCTTTTTGAACAACGATTATTGTGAAATATTTTAATTTTTTTCATTATTGCAAAAGTAATGGTTCTGTTTTATTCCAAGTCATTATAATTGTTTAAAAATTATTTTAATTGACATAATTTCAGCTTTTAATTGAATTGCTGAATGACTAGTTTTGTTAAAAATAGTCCCATGCATTTTTTGGATGAATTAAATGAGAGTCAAAGAAAAGCTGCCGAACATTTGTACGGAGCTACTATGGTTATTGCTGGAGCAGGATCTGGTAAGACCAGGGTTTTGACATATCGCATTGCATACATGATTGAAAAGGAGATTGACCCTTTCAATATTTTGGCTTTGACATTCACCAACAAAGCTGCTCGTGAAATGACAGAGAGAATTGGGTCTATTATTGGAGGGCAAGAAGCTAAAAATATTACGATGGGAACCTTTCACTCGGTTTTCTCGAAGATTCTTCGATTTAACGCAGACCGTATAGGCTTCCCAAATAATTTCACTATTTACGATACACAAGATTCAAAAAGTGTCCTCAAGGATATTATCAAAGGCTTTAAACTTGATGACAAAACATACAAACCAAGTAACGTTTTTGGTAGAATCTCTACAGCGAAAAATAACCTAATATCACCCGAGGCCTATTGTCAAAATCCTGAAATCATACTTGAAGACAAGCAATCTAGACGTCCTGAAATGGGAAGGATTTATACAAGCTACATGAATAGATGTCAAAAGTCTGGAGCAATGGACTTTGACGACTTGCTATATTACACCAATGTTTTATTAAGAGATTTTCCGGAGGTACTGCATTACTATCAACACAAATTCAAATACATTCTTGTAGATGAGTACCAAGACACAAACTATGCACAATACTTGATCATCAAAAAACTTGCTGCTGCATATGAAAACATTTGTGTCGTAGGTGACGATGCTCAAAGTATTTATTCATTCAGAGGAGCAAATATTGAGAATATTCTCAATTTCAGAAAAGATTATCCGGATTTCAGCTTATACAAACTTGAACAAAATTACAGAAGCACAAAAAACATTGTCGAAGCTGCAAATAGCATTATTAAAAATAATAAAGATCAGATTCATAAAAGCGTATGGACAGACAATCAAGTTGGCAATAAAATAAAAGTAATCCGAACTCCAACAGATAATGAAGAGGGCCGTACCGTTTCATCAATGATCAAGGAGAAACAATCTGAAACAAATTCATCTTACAACGATTTTGCCATTTTATATCGAACAAATAGGCAATCTCGATCTTTTGAAGAAGCATTAAGAAAACTCAATATTCCATATAAGGTATATGGTGGACTGTCCTTTTACCAGAGAAAAGAAATTAAGGATCTACTCGCCTATTTTCGCTTATCAGCCAACCCAAATGATGAAGAAGCCTTAAAGCGGGTCATTAACTATCCCAAAAGGGCCATAGGGAAAACGAGTATCGAAAAGCTAATTATTGCTGCCAATAGTTATTCCACAAGTATGTGGGAAGTCATCTGTGACTTCCAAAAATACCCTGTTGACATTAACAATGGTACCAAAAGTCGAATTGCAGAATTTGCGACAATGATCAAGAGCTTTCAGTCAGAAATCAATAATAAAGATGCCTTTTCATTAGCAGAACGTATTGCCCGTTCCTCAGGAATCATGAAAGAGCTTATGGATGCAAAGGATAAGGGACCTGAGGAAGTAGAACGATTTCAGAATGTAGAAGAGCTTTTGTCTGGTATTCAAGAATTTTCAAATTCCTCAGATGAGGAAAACCCGAATACACTTGCAGACTTCATGCTTGAAGTCGCGTTATTGACTGATGCCGATCAAGACAAATCTGAAGAAATCAACCATATCTCCTTAATGACCATTCATTCGAGTAAAGGTCTTGAATTCCAAAATGTATTTCTGGTTGGAATGGAAGAAAACTTGTTTCCCTCTCAAATGTCCTTGCATTCAAGGTCTGATCTAGAGGAAGAACGACGATTGTTTTATGTTGCCATTACCCGCGCTATGGAATCATGCACCTTGTCATATGCAGTTTCGAGATTCTTGTGGGGTCAATCCATTAGCTGTGAGCCAAGCCGATTTATCGATGAAATAGATTCCAAATACATAGAATTCTCCTCAAAGTCCAAATCCTTAGGGCGTGGACTATCTATGAAAGGTTTTGAGGGCACTCGTTCAGGAGGACTGAATAAAATCAGTAGTAATCCCAATCTTCGGTCATTAAAAGATGTTTCAAGAAATCAAAAGACGAATACAGATGACAAGAACATTAAGGTGGGTTTTAATGTAGAGCACCAGACCTTTGGGAAAGGAAAAGTTACCCACATGGAAGGTTTTGGAGCAGATCAAAAAGCGACTATTTTCTTTCCTCATCACGGAAGCAAAACCATATTACTAAGATTCGCCAACCTTCAAGTCCTCGATTAGCTATTCAAATTTCGATGGTTCTAAAACCTGTACAAAATGGTACCCCTTTATCTCAAACCCATTCTTAAAAAAGAATTTATGAGATTGGTGATTATGGGTAAACGAATCAAGTCCTAAAGACCCACAGTTTTCTTCTTGCGCTATTGCTTTCAAAAATTCCAGTAATAATCCCCCTACTCCTTTTGATCGACATTCTGAGCTGACAATAATATGATCTACCTCAAGATACTTTCCACACCACAATTTATTACCAATCCAAGCTCCACTCATTCCAACACATTCATCTCCATCGAATGCACCTATCTGAAAATAGTTATGGGGAAGCATTTCTTCAAGTTGTCTCCTGTAATCAATAATATCTAGCGAGGGATACATCTCTAATATCACATGATGACATGCCAACATTTCCTCCTTACTATTAAGCTTTCTAACTTCTATCTCCATGTTTATTTCAAATGTTTTTCAAACAACTCTAGGATTCTCCTATATTCATCAGTCCATGAACTCGCTTCTTTAAAGCCATGTGCCTCAATAGGAAAAACAGCCAGTTCCCAATCGTTTTTACCTAACTCAATGAACCGCTGACTCAAACGCACAACATCTTGGAACTGGACATTGTTGTCCTCCATCCCATGGAGCATGAGCAATGGTTTAGTCAAGTTTTCAGCGAAATATATAGGCGAGCTTCTTCTATAAGCTAGCGAGTCGGTTTCTGGGTAATTTAATATATTACTCGTGTATTCGTGGTTATAATGCGACCAATCAGTAACCGAACGCAGCGCTGCACCACAAGCAAATTCCTCTGGCTTTGTCAACAATGCCATAAGCGTAATGAATCCTCCATATGAACCTCCATAAATACCAATGCGGTTTGAATCAAGATCATAATTTTCAACCATAAATTTTTTAGCGTCGATATAATCGTCCAAATCTCTACCACCCATATGACGATATATGGCGGTTCTGTAATCTCTTCCATAACCATCGCTTGCCCTATAATCTAAGTCTAAAACCGTGTATCCTTTCTCAACTAATAAATGGTGAAACATATATTCTCGAAAATATCCACTCCAAAAATGATGTGCATTTTGTAAATACCCAGCACCATGCACAAAAAATACAGCGGCTCCATTTTTACGGTCAGCTTTCGGCTCATATACTCTTGCATAAATAGTTGTTCCATCACCAGCTTCAAAATCGATGAATTCAGGCTTCATCCAATCATGCTTATCAAACTCTTTTGTAGTCGATGACGTAATTTGAAAAGGCTCTGCACCAGGCTTTAATTTGCTCACATATAACTCCCAAGGCCGGTTACTGGTAGAATAACGATAAGCCATAACTGATTCACTTGGAGAAATAGACACCTCATACGCGCCTTCATTTTCTAACACAGGCTTCAATTCTTTCGTATTTAAATTCAATACAAAAAGGTTTCGGTCGCCAGGATGAGAACGATTACAAGCTATAAAAAGCTTATTTTCTTTGATTGACCTTATAACGGACCTGATTTCAAATCTTCCAGAAGTTAAGGTGTCAATAACTCCCGAAGAAATATCATATGAATAGAGGTGTGAAAAACCCGATCTTTCAGACTGAAACAAAAAGGACTCATCATCTTTCATCCATGAAAGATAACCCGGAACCATGTTCCAGGAAGAGATTCCCGGTCCACCGATCCATGCCTCATCATGCTCATGGATGAGTTCTGTTCCCTCCCCACTTTCAAGATCTAATAGCACCATCCATCGGTCCTTATTATCAGCTGAGCGAACATCTAAAATTGCCGCATTTTCACTACTTAAAAACAAAGCGTTATTCATAAATAAGTTTCGCTCTACTGATTCATTTACACTATCCGAGACACCTATATACAAAGGCTTCTTGTCTATGCCTGAGAGATCTGAAAAGTCAACCCAAATCAATGTGTCATTTGTTCTAGAAAATATCCCCATAAATTGACTGGGCTCATTACTAGATACTTTAGGTCGAGCTCTTTTGGTTTCAGTGTATCCATTTGCATTTACAAACGACATATATGACGTTTCTTTTTGTTCTGCCCTCAGATGTTTTTTAAGTAATATAAATTCTCCTTCTGGATGAACCATTAACGAAATCACATCTCCATCCCCAGTGTAAATGGGTTTCAACCCATCCTCATCGTGGGTGTCAGCGGCATCTTTTTTGGAGAAATATTCAAACAATTCCTTTTGTTGGTCAAATAAATAACCCTCCAGGTTTTGCTTCTTTGAGTTTGGCTTATTGGTGAAATTGGTGATTTGCTTTAGCTTAGACTGCTCCCCCAAACACCATTCAAATAGATCGTCTCCCAATTGAAAATAGATGTGATTTTTATCTGCTCCTCTTTGAAGGTTACTCAAACGCTGCTCCGACGAAAACAGAACATGTTTCGTGTTTTTGGTTTTATCCCAATAGCTCAACTCATTATCTATAATTTGAAATTGCAGATTAAATAAGGATTGATCCCGATCAAAAACAATTAAATCCTCTACCAAGGAATCGATTAATTTGGATTTGTAATCATAGCAGAACGTAACAAATTCACCGTCGACCTTTTGATCGTAGCACACTTTTCTACCCGAGACATCCCATTTAATGTCTTTAGGTAAGTGTCCAACAAAATCATCCCCTTGCATAATTTTAGAAAGCTTCAACTGACCAAACGAGATAAAAGGAATGATAAACAACAAAGTGAGGTTCTTTTTCATGCCTTAAAAATAGCAAATAGAACACAAGTAAGAAAAAAGAAGATTTCAATCTTCAACATAGAACTGAAACTTAAAAAATTAATACTTTCGTAGTTGATGAAACTGATCAAGAAAATTTTATTCAAAATATTACCTGAAAGTATTTACCTGAGAAATCTTCATAGATTTTTTTATGTCCTTTACGACCTTAAACTTTTAAGAAAAAACAAGAGTTTTAAATACCATTATTTGGTAAAGGAATTAATTCAGGATGGAGATGTCGTAATTGATATTGGAGCAAACTTAGGTTATTTCAGTAAAACTTTTTCTCGCCTATCACCAAATGGTAAAGTGATTTGTATAGAACCTTTACCTCAATATTATTCTATTCTAAAATATTTCCTTGGTTCCAGAAAAAATATTGAAATACATAATGTAGCTCTTGGAAAGGATGCGGGAGAAGTTACAATGATTCTACCAAAATCCAATGGAATGATTCGTACAGGACTGCCCTACATTTCTAAATCTGGAAAAAAATCTGAGCACCCAACCCAACAAGTTCAGATCGTAAATCCAAACTCGCTCCTCAAAAACTTAAGTAAAATTGACTACATTAAATGTGATATTGAAGGATTTGAATGGATTGTTTTCCAGGAACTGAAGGAGCTTCTAGAGCAATATCAACCAATCGTTCAAATTGAAATATCCACAGAAAACAGAAGAGAAATGATTCCTTTTTTTACTGATCTCGGATACGTGCAATATGGAATTAATAACTTTAAGTTCGTTAAGGAGGACGGCAAGCAAATAGAGCCTGGAGATTATTTGTTTGTTCCAAAAAGTAGGAAACGCTTAATAATTGGTTAACATGAAAACCTATTTATTTATCATCTTAGCATCGCTGACTTTACTATCCTGTAAAAAAGGTGCTGGTGATTTTACTCTAAAAGGAGAGATTACTGATTTAACCTTTAATACTCCCTTGACCGACACTTGGTTAAAGCTTTATAAGGTTCCTATTGGTTCTTCTAGCCCCGTTCTACAAGATTCAGTCTTCTTGGCAGCGGACGGTAAGTATGATTTCACCTTCCCACGAGAACAAATAGAACGATATATTATTAAAATTGAAAAGGAAGGGTACTTCTCCATTTATGAAGATGTCTATTTTTCTTCCTTGTCATTGGACCAAGACAATTTAAGAAATTACTCAACCCATGCCAAAGGATGGATTGGTATAAATTTATTAAACGATGGCCCTTTACCCACAGATGTTTTTGCTTACACCAAACAGCTTGGACTGCAAAACTGTGTAGAATGTTGTCCGTCAACTGAACAGCAATTTTTTGGAGAACTAGACACTACGATTTATTGTATAAATAATGGAAACGAACCCTATTCTATATTGTATTCAGTATACGGAACGAGTAATACGGGTATTCTTTCCGAAATTACACTTCCATTTGATACCACCTATATTAATGTCACATACTGATTCTTATATTAGGAATAACAGATATTAGCAAAAAAAATACTACTTTTGCAATCAAATTTTAGCTCATGACTGACAACTTTTCTTTCGACGACATAAAAGAAAAATTTAAAAACAATAAATTTTTCAAAATAGGGTCCATAGCATTATCTGCTCTTCTGATTGGAGTAGTCGTTTTTTTAGGGTATAGACAATTTATCTGGAAACCTGACAATGAAAAATCAAAGGATGCCTATTATGAGTCTTTAAACTACATTTTAAAAGATCAAGACCCCAACGATACAACGAAAGCCCCAAAAGATCCAATTAAGCAGCTGCAAGGTGCCGTGAAAAAATATGATGGTAAAATTGGTGGAGAAATAAGTAAGTATATTCTTGCGACTCAATACATGAGAAATGGAAAATACAAACAAGCTTTGGTTTTACTTGAAGACATTTCAGTTGAAGACACCTATATGTCGGCTATGATTGTTGGGCTTCAAGGAGACTGCAAATCTGAAATGAAGAAATATGCTGAAGCAATAGAGTTATATGACGAAGCTTCAAAAATAAATGAGAACAACTTCACAAGTCCAATGTATTTATTTAAGGCTGGGCTTAATTCTGAAAAACTTAAGAAAAACGCAGAAGCAACCGCATATTATGAAGAAATTGCTTTTCATTATCCAAATTCGTTGGAAGCAAAGCAAAAGAATATGAATAAATACAAAGCCAGAAGCGCGAATAAAAAAATCAATTAATGGCCACATCCATTAAGAATCTGTCGAAATACGATAAAAAGAATTTATCAAATGGTGCCGATTATAAAATCGGCATTGTTGTTTCTGAATGGAACGAAGCCATTACCAGCAGTCTAATGAATGGTGCAATTGATACCTTTAAAGAAAACGGAGTTACTGAAAAAAACATGAGTATCGCATCGGTACCAGGCGCTTTTGAACTCCCTATGGGAGCGCAAACTCTTTTGGAGTCTCAAAAACTTGATGGAGTAATCACAATCGGGACCGTCATTCAAGGAGAAACCAAACATTTTGATTATGTGTGTAGTGGAGCGACGCAAGGGATTATGTCAGTTATGCTTAAATACAACACTCCTATTTCATTTTGTGTGCTTACAGACAATAATATGCAACAATCCATTGATCGAGCTGGAGGCAAGCATGGAAACAAAGGAATAGAATGTGCTGTTAGCTTACTTAAAATGATTCAACTTCAAAGATCTTTAAAATGACACTCATTAAATCCATTTCGGGAATAAGAGGAACCATTGGCGGTGCCATAAATGAAGGCCTCACTCCTATTGATACCGTTAAATTTGCTGCAGCCTACGGTACATGGCTAAAGTCACAACATCCCAATCAAAGACTTAAAGTTGTTATTGGTCGTGATGCAAGACTTTCAGGACAGATGGTATCTGATTTGGTTTGCTCCACTTTAATCGGACTTGGTATTGATATCGTTAATTTGAACCTTTCAACAACTCCAACTGTGGAGGTTGCCGTTCCAATGGAAAACGCACATGGCGGAATTATCCTCACAGCCAGTCACAATCCCAAACAATGGAACGCACTGAAGCTGCTCAATCAAAAAGGAGAATTCATTTCAGCTCAAGAAGGAGCTGATTTATTGGAAATGGCAGAAAGTGGGGATTTTGAATTTGCAGAGGTTGACGAACTAGGAAGCCATACTCATGATGATACTTACTTACAGAAACATATTGAAGCCGTACTAAACTTACCACTTGTAGATATCGAAGCTATATCGAAAGCAAATCTTCATGTGGTCGTTGATGCCGTTAATTCTACCGGAGGGATTTTTGTCCCTGCATTGCTAGAAGCACTTGGAGTTCAAAACATCACCAAATTGTATTGTGATCCTACAGGGCAGTTCCCGCACAATCCGGAGCCTTTGCCTGAACATTTGATAGACCTGTCTAATAAAATTAAAGAAGTGAAGGCTGATATCGGATTTACTGTTGACCCTGATGTAGATCGATTGGCAATGGTTTGTGAAGATGGTTCTATGTTCGGTGAAGAATACACCCTTGTAGCGGTTTCTGACTATGTTTTAACGCACACCCCCGGCGCAACGGTGTCAAATTTGTCTTCTACTAGAGCATTAAGAGATGTTACTGAAGCAAAAGGACAGATTTATTCGGCATCAGCAGTTGGAGAAGTTAATGTTGTGACATTAATGAAAGAAACCGATGCTGTAATTGGCGGTGAAGGAAATGGAGGCATCATCTATCCTGAGCTTCATTATGGTCGAGATGCCTTAGTAGGTATTGCCTTATTTTTGAGTCACATGGCACATCAAAAAATGAGTGCATCTAAATTAAGAGATTCTTATCCTACATATCGCATTTCAAAAAACAAAATCCAGCTTACACCGGACATTAATGTTGATCAGCTCTTAGATAAAGTAGCGAATAAATACAAAAATGAAGAGGTAGACACCACTGACGGCGTAAAAATATACATTGGAAAAGAATGGGTTCATATGCGAAAAAGCAATACAGAACCTATCATACGAATATACTCTGAAAGCAAGTCTTTAGAATCCGCAGATAAACTTGCAAATATTATCAAAGAGGATATTAAAGCCTTTATCTAAAGTCATACTTTAAGTAGGTTATCAACATTTTGCTTTTTATAACTCAATAGGCTGCTGGTTACTGATAGCACTTGCGCTCATACTTTAGTCAAAATATAAAATTATATATTATGAAAAAGTTAGCAATTATGTTAGGTGCTGTATTAATGACCGGTTCGTTAATGGCACAAAAACCATCAAGTGATGATTCAAATTATTCACTTGAAGGAATGATTAACTATGACAACACCAATGGTGTTAGTTGGAATGCTCCAAATCTAAGAGCTCGTTATTTTGTAAATGATAATATCGCAGCAAGAGTTACTTTAGGAATGTCCTCATCATCAGAAACAATGAATGTATATGAAGCAGGGGGAAATGGCACTGGAACTATTGACATGGGTTCAATGGGCTGGTCTTTAGGTCTAGGAGCGGAATATCACCTATCTGGTACGGATAAACTATCTCCATTTTTTGCAGCAGGAATCTCCTTTGGAGGCATGTCAATGACAGAAGATTGGGAAAATTCTGATGGTGCAGATTACATGGCAGATATGACTGCTGCCGTAAAATCATCAGGATCCACATTAGGTTTTGGAATCGGTGCTGGAGTTGATTATTATGTGTTTGATAATATCTACATCGGATTGGAAATGGGATTAGGTTGGAATAGCTATACTGACGGTGGAGGAAGTGCTTCAATTACCGCAGGTGGAACAACAACTGATGTTACGACAGAATCATCTGGATCCATGAGTTCACTTTCACTTGGTGGTGGTAATCTAGGCTTCAGAATTGGTTGGAGATTCTAAAAACACTTTGAGTTAAAGTAGTTTATAAAGGAGGGCTTCGGCCCTCTTTTTTTTACATCACTTTTTCATACTTAAATAAGACTATTCAGGTTATATTCATTTATCATTCAAAAGTTCAATCATATTCTTAATTTTATCAATCGGAATTATGGAAGAAAAAAGAAAGCGTGTAGAGGTATGTTATACCCCAGGGGAATATCATTACTTCAAAGATGAATTTGAAATTGTTGTTGTGATTGATGTTTTGAGAGCCACTACAGCCATTTGTGTAGCCTTTGAATATGGGATCAAATCAATCATACCTGTGCCCACTCTAGAAGACGCACTAGAATATAAGAAAAAGGGGTACTTGGTTGGAGCCGAACGTAAAGGGCAGATTGTCGAAGGATTTGACTTTGGTAATTCACCCTATTCATATATGAAAGATGAATTTAAAGGAAAAGATGTTGTATTAACGACAACTAATGGAACCAAATCTATAGCTGTAGCCAAAGACGCAGATACGGTAGTTATTGGAGCCTTAGCCAACTTAGACACATTAACTGAATGGCTCATCAAGCAAAATAAAAACACTTTATGCCTTTGCTCGGGTTGGCAAGACAAATTTAATTTAGAAGATACCATTTGTGCAGGAGCTATTTCAGATGCTTTAATCAGTACAGGTGACTTCACCTCTGTTGAAGATTCTTCAATTGCCGCAAAATACCTCTATCTATCGGCAAAGGACAATTACATGGGGTATTTAAAATCAAGCTCCCACAGAAGAAGGTTGAGGAACCTAAACCTCAATGAAGACATAAAGTATTGTCTCACTCCGAATAAGACAAGTGTTATCCCTATATTGAGAGATGGAAAATTAATTAAACTATAAAATGAAAATCATTTTACTTTTATCAGCAATCCTTGTAAGCTCTGGTCTTAATCGAGTTCCTGAAAAGGTAAATTGGGGTTTTTATGGACATAAAAAAATCAACAGATTGGCCATATTTACGCTTCCCAGTGAAATGTTTGGGTTTTATAAGGAGCACGTAGAATATATTACTGAACACGCGGTAGATCCAGACAAAAGGAGATATGCAATGGATGGTGAAGCTCCTTGTCATTATATAGATCTCGATCATTTTTATCATAAGGGTGAAGATCCATATGAGGTAATGCCCAAGAAATGGAATGATGCAGTAGAAAAATTCTCAGAGGATACATTAATGGCTTATGGTATTGTTCCTTGGCACATTCAGAGAGTCAAGTATAAGCTACAACGGGCTTTTGAACGCAAAAACCTAGATCTCATACTCAAGTATTCAGCAGATATTGGCCATTACATTGGGGACGCTCACGTACCGCTTCACACGACAGAGAACTATAATGGTCAAATGACCAATCAAAAAGGAATTCATGGATTATGGGAAAGCCGACTTGTAGAAATCAACGCCGACACCTATGATTACTTTGTTGGAAAATCCACCTATGTGAAAGATGTACTCGGATTTGCCTGGGAGGCCGTTAGAGGGTCTCACATGGCTCTTGACTCTGTTCTTTCTATGGAGGTGAAAACGACCTCAGAAATACCTTCAGATCGAAAATACAGCTATGAACGCCGAGGAAACGTAACCGTTAAGGCATACTCAAAAGAATTTTGTGATTTGTATCATCAAAAAATGAACGGCATGGTTGAACGCAGAATGAAAAAAGCGATCATTGCCATAGGGTCCATTTGGTATACTGCTTGGGTAGATGCAGGCCAACCAGATCTTCGCCAACTTCAGAATACTGCACCGAGTCAAGAACTTGTCCAAGAGCTCGAAGCTTTGGATGCTCACTTCAAAAACGGCGAGCACAAAGGACGAATTTGTGATTAAACGATCTTCCTATACTTAATACGTTTAGGTCCAGAATCACCCAACCTCTTTTTACGGTTTTCTTCATAATCTGAATA
>JABJEE010000043.1 GCA_018665005.1 Flavobacteriales bacterium | reverse complement strand
TTAAATACGATTATGTTTGATATTCAAAAGAATCGTTTAAGACCGGAACTTTCCGCTTAGAGGACCAAGATGCTTGCCCTTATTTATAAAAACAAGAGTCAATCAATCCTCGGAATGCATTTCTTTTAAGTGGCTAATTTCTCCTCCGCTTTCACCTGCAGATAAAGCAAATACGCACACCAAGACACCCAACCCGATGACTACGGGAAACAAATATTTCTCAAATTCAATTTTCTTCCAATTCATCCAGAGAGCTCCAACAGCGAGTAAAGCCAGTAAATAATTTAAATAGGCAAATGTTTCTGCGGATTCTTCATGTTCATGAATTAAATCATGACTTTTTCCAAGATGTTCAACAATTTCTTCGGCCCCTTCACCAGAGAAGAAGGTTGGGATTGTAAATAACCCTCCAAGCAATAAGATAAAATATCCTGTTCTACGCACAATGTCAGATTTTACGAAGATGGATATGAGTATAACAATGAGCCCAATAAAAGGAATAGTTAACGGCAAATGATTAGATAAAAGATGGACTTGAGCAGCATTCATAGTTTTAGTTTTTTACAAATATGCAATTATTGACTTTATAATCAAATAACATATATAGGGTATAATTAATATGCTTTTTTAAAATTTCACAAATCGAGTAGAAAAGGAATGACCGTTAATCATTTTTATATCGAGAAAATAAACGCCTGGTCTCAGTTTTGAAACATCAATGCTTTGGTTTTTCTCCATCGTGAATTTCAGCTTCTTACCATTGCAATCTGAAACCTGAATGTACTTAACGTCTAGAGAAAGACCATAAATATTTAATTGGTTCAATACAGGGTTTGGGAAAAGGGAAACATCTTCTAATTCTATACTCGAGAAAAAATCAGCGGTGTTGATCCCGATCAAGTCATTGAAATCATTCATTGAGCCATTGAAAATGTTTAAATCTACATCCCCTATTATTCCTGGGACTTCTCCCCACCATGAATATTGTTTAAACATCCAATCATCCCAGACGCCTATATTTACCGGAGGCGTTAAGGATTCATCAGGCTGGGCAAACCATAAACCGTAATTGTTTACAGTACTATTTAAATAATTTGCATAGTTTCCATTTACATAAATAATTGGTGAAATCCCTGTTTGTGTTTCCACGGTACTCACCCATTCCATTACCCATGCGCTAAGTTCATTTGCTGTGAACAAATCTGTAAGTACGATGCTTTGACCACCCGAATATGGGTTTTCGAGGTCGAGAACAGGAGGGAGGAATCCCGCACCAATGTATATGCCTGCTGTAGATAGAAAATTTGTTGCATCTTCAGTGGCTAGATTATTGTCTGGGCGGGCGAAGTGATAGGCTCCCATGACAACTCCAGCATCTAATCCATTCGTCATGTTGTTAATAAACTGAGGATCTTGATAGGTCATTCCTTCTGAAGCCTTTGCCCAGGCATAAACCTGACCATCATTTACCACAGTATTCCAGTCTATATTACCTTGCCAATTAGAAACATCTATTCCATGTACATTTTGTCCCAATGTGATATGAGACATGAAAAGACCAATAAGTAATGAGAATACAGGTTTAGTCAAATTATTTCTATTCTTTAGGTGTATCATAAATATAACAATAGTCATCTCAACACAAGTAAAAATACATTAATTTTGCCCCTATGAAAAGAATTGAAATTACTGAGCTTCTAAATAATGGAAGTGATCATATTGGGAAAATCGTAAATATAAAAGGATGGGTACGTGCTTTTAGAAGTAATCGTTTCATTCAATTGAATGATGGCTCATGTATGGGAAATATTCAGGCAGTAATTGATTTTGAGAATATCGATGAATCTATTTTAAAGCGGGTGACAACGGGTGCTTCTATTTCTGTTAATGGTGAATTGGTTGCATCTCAGGGATCAGGACAAGCATTTGAGGTACAGGCTACAGATCTGTCAGTGATTGGAGATGCACACCCTGATGATGTGCAAAAAACAGTTTTACAGCCCAAAAGGCACAGTCTTGACTTTTTAAGAGAGCAGTCACATTTACGCTTTAGAACAAATACCTTCGGTGCGATATTTCGTATTCGTCACGCCGCATCCTTTGCTGTTCATAAATTTTTTAATGATAGAGGATTTAATTATATACATACTCCCATTTTAACCGGTACTGATGCCGAAGGGGCAGGGGAGATGTTTCGGGTAAGTACTTTAGACCACAAACAGCCGCCATTGGATGAAAAAGGCGAGGTAGATTACAGTAAAGATTTTTTTGGGAAACAGGTCAACCTTACGGTTTCAGGACAGCTGGAGGCAGAACTTGCAGCTTTGGGCTTAGGTAAGGTATACACTTTTGGCCCTACGTTTAGAGCTGAAAATTCAAATACATCAAGACACCTCGCAGAATTTTGGATGATAGAACCAGAGGTTGCATTCAATGATTTAAATGACAATATGGACCTCACAGAAGACTTCCTAAAATATTGTTGCAAGTATATTCTAGAAAACTGTGAAGAAGAATTGAAGTTTTTAGATGAGCGTTCAGCTAAAGAACAAGCTCAAAAACCTCAAAACGAAAGAAACAAATTGGGATTAATCGAAAGTATAAATTTTGTTGTAGACAATCCATTTAAAAGATTGAGCTATACAGAAGCAATTACGACCCTTTTAAATTCAAAACATTATAAGAAAAAGAAATTTCAATTTCCAGTGGAGTGGGGTGTGGATTTACAAAGTGAACATGAAAGGTATTTGGTGGAAAAAGAATTTAATTGTCCTGTCATATTGAGTGATTACCCAGCTAAAATAAAGGCATTTTATATGAGGGTAAATGATGATAACAAGACAGTGGCCGCAATGGATGTATTATTTCCAGGAGTTGGAGAAATTGTAGGCGGTTCTCAAAGAGAAGAGAGGCTGGACGTTCTTCAATCAAAATGTGAAGAGTTTAATATAGAAAAAGACGAGCTGTGGTGGTACCTAGAAACCAGAAAGCTAGGAACTGTTCCTCACGCTGGTTTCGGAATGGGTTTTGAGCGTTTGGTTATGTTTTTGACAGGGATGTCAAACATTAGAGATGTCATTCCTTTTCCAAGAACACCAGATAACGCCGAATTTTAAAGACATAAAAAAAGCCGGATTTTTCCGGCTTTTCTTTTTATTTAGTTTTTATCATTGAGATCCCTCCTCTGATGCCTATCCATATCATCCTTCTTTCCTGGTTGAGATTTTTTCATTCTTTCCATAAGGCCCTTTTTAAACTCTTTTTCAGCTTTTGATAAAACATAGACTTTTTTAAAACCCAATAGATTTCCAATTTTATCGGTGTATTCTTCAATGATTTTGAGGTTTTTTTCTCGACTCTCTTGAGAGCTTTTTATCATTGTTCTATATTGAGAATCATCTAATTCTTCTTTATTCTCTTTTAAGGGAGCATAGACCTTTTTCATAGACATTCTGTTCTCCTTGATTTTTTTTGTCATCTCATTGTAGATGGGCCAAAATTGTTCGGATTCTTCACTTGTCAACTCAAGTTTTTCAGTAAGAAATGCAACTTTTCTTTCCAAGATCCTTTCTTTTTGCATTTTAGGGTTTTTCTTGACATCCTGTGAAAATACCGTTAGGCTTCCCAACAAAATAATACTAACTAATACATGTTTCATAATACATTGATTTTAAAAAATTAATAATTCGTCTTCAAATTCATCTAGGTCAAGATGTTCTTGTTTTATATATGCAATAATTTCCTCTTGACTGATGTCAGAAAAGTAGAGGTCCAGTTGTATGGTGCTATTTTTATACCCCAAGTCTTCATCACTTATTTCATAAGAAATATCTTCTAATGAAAACTCATCAATATGTGCATCAAAATAAGCGGATATTTCTTCATCGTTTATATCGGCGAATAGCTCTTTATCAACTTTGAGTTTTGTTGTTGGTTGAGAAAAGTCTTTAAATAAAACAATAGCTATAATAAGAACGGCAGCAGCAGCTAAAGACATCCCAATTATCTTTGGAAAGATTCGGTTTTTCTTTATTGATTTGGGGTGTTCAAGAGCTATTTTTGAGGCGAGTGCTTCAAAATAATCATTGTTCGGAGTATTTGTTAATTCCGGTTTCAAATGATCTAATATGTCTTGTTTCTTTTTCATTTTATTCTTTGACTATTGTAATATCTAATGGTTTAATTTGGTTTTTAAAAAAGCAGTAATTTTTTGTTTTGCAATATGATAGCTTGCCTTTAATGACCCTTCTGATGTGCCTGTAAGTTTCGAAATGTCACTATATTTTTGATTCTCAAAATACTTTAACTCAAAAACGATTGCTTGTTTCTCTGGTAATGTTTCTATCGCTTCTTTAAGGTAATCATAGATTTCATCTGCCGTTAAGGCGTCTAACTCCTTGTGGCCTGAAATAATTTGAACAACTGATGTTTCAATCGAAACATGCGATCTTCTGGTCTCAGATGCCAATATCGTTAATGACTCATTACGAGCAATTCTATACATCCAGGTATATAAATTGGATTCTTGCTTAAAACTTGAAAGATTACTCCACACTTTAATAAAAACATTTTGAAGAACATCTTTGGTTATGGCCTCATTTTGAATAATCCTAAAAATTTGAGAATATAATTTAGGCCCATATCTTACAGAAATTGCTTTAAAAGCATGTTCTGCATCAGGTCCCCCTGAAATAACTTGCTTAATCCATAATTCTTCTTCCGACTTCATCTAATGATTCTTCTCAATTTTTCTTGCTTTCCTCTTTTTGACCTATTGAAAGGCAAAAGGTTTATTTCTCGCTTAAAAATTCTTTGAACCAGAAGCCAGAATCTTTCATAATGCGTTTCTGGGTATTGAAATCTACATGAATCAGGCCAAACCTTGGCTCATAGCCCTCACTCCACTCAAAATTATCTGTTAGACTCCACACAAAATACCCGGTAACAGGCGCCCCCTCTTTTTTTGCTTTGAGTACATTTTTTAAATAAGAATTAAAAAATGAAATCCTCTCGTTATCATGAACACGTCCATCTTGAACAACATCTTTAAAGCATGCTCCATTTTCAGTAATGATAATGTTGTCAATATCGTATTTTGCAAATTGTTTGATGATTTTATACATCCCTTCCGGGTAGACTTCGAATTTCATTTCATTCATCGCAACCTCTCGTTTTTCTGCCGCTATTTGTTTCGCCCAAATAAATGGAGGTATCAGGGCTTTCTTCGCAACGACTCTAAAGTAATTTTGAAGACCGATAAAATCAAATTTAAATTTTAAACGCTCTTGATCACCTGATTCAAAGTAACGCTCAATCCTTTTGAGTGCAGGAAGTCCATCAATTGGATATCCCAATCCCAAAGATGGCTCGATATAAAGTCTATTTAGCAAGGCGTCCATTCTTCGCACTGCCCCAGCGTCTTTATATGAAGATACTGGATTATCTCTGTACGGGTCAATATGCGAACAACTAAACGTACTGCCTACATTCGCCTTCTTTACATTTTCCCGAATAATTCTGCCCCCATCAGCCATTGCCAGACAGGCATGGTGGGTTGCCTTTAGAAATTTATAAGGGCTTTTTTTTCCTGGGGCATGATATCCGAGCATGTATCCGAGCCCAACGAATGCCGCAGGTTCATTCATCACCATCCAGTTTTTGACTTTTTCCCCATATTCTACTGCGCAAAATGAGATATACTCCTTAAACCAATCCAATATTTTTCGATTGGTCCAGCCTCCCTGATTTTCTAGAAATTGAGGAAGGTCCCAATGGTATAAAGTAATCCAGGGTTCAATTCCGTTATTGAGACATTCATCTATGACTTTATGGTAAAACTCAACACCTTTTTTATTGATTTCACCTGTACCTTTGGGAAATATTCTAGACCAAGATATGGAGAACCTAAACACTCCAAAATTCATTTCTTTCAATAGGGCTATATCCTCTTTGTATCTGTGATAAAAATCACTAGCTTGGTTGCCATTTTCATTGTTATGAATTTTACCCTTTTGATGTGTATAGGTATCCCAGACCGAAGGGCCTTTTCCGTCAAGTTCCCAAGCACCTTCGACTTGATATGCAGCACATGCAGCACCCCACAAAAACTCCTTTCCAAATTCAGAACTCGAAAAATTCGGCGTATTTACTTGATTATTCGATAGATAGGAAAACGCTTTATTTGCAGGTAAAAAACAAGAGGCTAACCCTAAGCCATTAATTTTTATCCAATCGCGTCGCTTCATTTGGCTCAATTATTGTAAATTCATTGAAAACTAACAAATTAAATGAATAACTAAGATGAAAAAAATGAAGATTTTAAGTTTTATGATTGGCATGTTGCTAACTGCCAATACGTATGGACAACATGTTTTGGTAAATGAAGTGGATATTAACAAAGAAGACATACAGTTTTGTGAATTAAGAGTTACTGCCAAATTACTAAGCCCTACAAAGGTTAAGGTATATGTCGATTTCGGTCAAAAATGGTCAATGAAGAGACAAAACATAATGACAGAAGACAAAAAAGTAATCGCTTTTAATTCAAGTGTAGCTGCATTAAATTTTATGAGTAAAAATGGTTGGGATTATGTTGAACAAACGGTTACCACGTCATCAGATGGTCAAACGACTTATAAGTATCTAATGAGAAGGTCTGACTAAAAGAATTAAAATTCAATAAATTAAAGAGGCTTTATTTTAAGCCTCTTTTTTTGTTTCCTAAAATTCAATTTGATTGAAGAATGAATTCAATTGATACTTCTACCATAATTCAATGAATCTTCCTAATTTTACACCTTCTTTAAAGAATTGACAATGAGTAAAAAGTATCCTGAATACAAAGGGCTAAATCTTCCGAAGATCTCACGAGAGATTCAGGACGGATGGGATCGTGAATCTATATTTGAAGCATCGATGTCTTCACGAGAAAATGCCAAGCCTTATGTTTTTTTCGAAGGCCCACCTTCAGCTAATGGAATGCCAGGCATTCATCAT
>JABJEE010000042.1 GCA_018665005.1 Flavobacteriales bacterium | reverse complement strand
TTCAGGTTTGATTTCCATTATCCTTGCTGTTCCAGTGGAAGACATGCCTCCAGCCTGTTCTGAAATAAAAGCAAGGGGATTACATTCGTATAAGAGTCTTAATCGACCTTTTGGGGCATTGATCGTACATGGATAGATGTAAATACCACCTTTAATAAGGTTTCTGTGAAAATCAGCAACTAATGATCCAATGTACCTTCCTGAATAGGGGCTACCGAAATCATTATTGCGACTTTGACAATATCGAATATAATCTATGATTTTAGGGTTGCATTCGTTGATGTTGCCTTCATTCATGGCATAGTATCTTCCTTTTACCGGCATTTTCATGTCAGCATGTGATAAGCAAAACGTATCAGTAGTTGGATCTAGCGTAAATCCATTCACCCCATTTCCTGAGGTATATACAAGCATCGTAGACGAGCCATAAAGCACGTATCCTGCAGCTACTTGAGCTGTGCCTTTTTGAAGCATGTCATCGATAGAAGCGGGTTGATTGCTAGGTGATATCCTTTTGTAAATAGAAAAAATGGTGCCTATAGATACGTTTACATCAATGTTACTTGAGCCATCTAGAGGATCGAAAAGAACGACGTATTTTCCTGAACGAGATTTGTCATTATCGAAAGATACAAAATCTTCATTTTCTTCAGAGGCAATACCACAAACGGCTCCCCCTTTTTCTAATACATCAATGAAAGCATTATCAGCTATCACATCAAGTTTTTGTTGTTCTTCGCCTTGGATGTTTTGACCTCCTTGAGCACCTAGAAAACCATCAATGAGACCTGCTTTACAGACATCTCGACTTACAATTTTACTCGCTTCTGCGAGATCCAATAAAACCTTAGAAAGATCATTTTTGTTTTGATCTTCGGGTTGTTGAGTGTCTAGAAAGTCTTTGAGCGCTGTAAAATGAGCCACCAATACTAGCTAAAAAGAATACTTTGTCCGTAACCTTCTTTGTAAACTGGGTTTACAATTAACGCAGGGATTAGTGCATCATTAGTAATGATATATTGCTCGTAATTTGATGAAAGTGCATTCAAGAAGCTACTTCTGTTTAGGTTCATTATTGCAATGAGGTCTGCATCGACAGATACAGCATACTTTACAACTTCTTTATCAAAACCAGATCTAGATATAATAGCATGTTTCATGTCTACTCCTCGGTCTTTGAAAAACCTATTTGCAAAAACAATGTTTGATTTTACTTGATGCTTTAAAAAGTCATCTGACTCATCTGGAATAACAACATGAACCTTTGATCCAAAATATTTAGCCAGTCTAGAAACAATGGTTAGCTTTTGCTTTGTTTCCTTATTTAAATCCATAGGCACTACAATCGAATCATATCCTGTTGGCTTAACCATTTTTTCTTGAACAATGATAAACGGAACGGATGAGTTGGTAACCACTTTTAAAGCGTGAGACCCAGTAACATGCTGCCATCCATGAGCCCCATGTGTCCCCATAAAGATAAGCTCAGCCTCGTGTTCAGAAGCAAAATCTCCGATATCTTCAAAAATATTTCCAATCCTCACATTTGGTACAATTTTAACTCCGCTTGAAACGTATTTTTCAACGATTGATGCAAGTTTTTCATTTGCTTCGTGAATTTGATTTTCTTTTGAAACCACATGAACCAATTGAACTTCTGCTTTAAGTGGTTTAGCTGTAGCAATTGCATGCTCCAACGCGATATCAGCGACAGGAGTAAAGTCATGTGGGACAATAAATGATTTTTCACTCATGGTTTAAATATTTATGCAAAGTTAAGATAAAGTATCGAAAAATAAGATGAATATTTATCTTTATTTTTGTCTTTAAACAACCAGTTAATTGAAGAAATGCCATTAATAGGAAGACTGTTAAAGACAACAACTGCCGTAAGTTACAGGAAAAACGCAAAAAAAACATTGGGTTACAAACACCAGCTTGATGTATTGAGTTATTTACTGTCTAGGGCAAAGTCTACAAAATTTGGTATAGCTCATCGATTTCAACAGATACTTAATACTTCAAATCAGTTAAGTAAATTTCAAAAAAATATTCCAGTAACGAGCTATGATGAATTTTATGAAAAATGGTTGAAATATTCACTTCATGGAGAAAAAGACAATACATGGAGAGGGCGCATTAAATATTATGCCTTGTCATCAGGAACGACAGGATCTCCTAGTAAAAGAATACCCATCACGAATGAAATGATTAGGTCTTTTCAAAAGACAAGTATCCGCCAATTGTCGTTATTGCATGGCCTTGATTTACCTCAGTCTTTTTTTAATACCAGTCTTTTAGCGATTGGAGGTTCTACAAAACTGAATTATAAGGAGACACATGTAGAGGGCGATTTAAGTGGAATATTAAAGAAACACACCTCCTTTATTGTTTCACCATTTGCCAAGCCAGGTCCAAGAATAAGTGGAATGACTGATTGGAATAAAAAGCTTGACATTATGGTCAAAAAAGCACCAAAATGGGACATTGGAATTATAGCTGGTATACCGAGCTGGTGCCTATTGCTCATGGAGAGAATTGTAGAGCATTATGAGCTTGAAACGATTCATGATATTTGGCCCAATTTACACGTCTATGTACATGGAGGTGTATTTATGGATCCATATATTGAAAGGCTCAACAAAATCTCGAAACACAAGATCAATCTCTTAGACACTTACTTAGCGAGTGAAGGGTATTTCGGTTATCAAAATGAAGGACATCGAAGAGGCATGAAACTGCTAATGAATAATGGTATTTTCTTTGAGTTCATTCCTTTTAATTCGGAGTACTTTGATGAGTATGGAAAGATAAAACCCAATGCAGAGGCCTATACAGTTAGTCAGGTAAAAGAAGGTGTTGATTACGCTATTGTTATCTCAACCAATGCAGGATTATGGAGATACCTAATTGGAGATTTGGTTCGTTTTGTTGATACAGAGGAGTATGAAATTATCATTACGGGAAGAATAAGGCAATTTCTTAGTCTTTGTGGAGAACATTTGTCACTTGGAAATATTAATCAAGGCTTATTGGAAGTGGGAAAAGAGTTTAACCTTCAATTCTCAGAATTCACGATTTATGCTGACCTCGAAAACCAATGTCACAGCTGGTTTTTAGGCGCGCCAAACACCGATCTTAGCCCTGATGTGGTTATGGAATATTTAGATAAAGTCCTTTGTAGCTTAAATGACGATTACAAATCAGCTCGAAAATATAGCCTAGGAAAACCCAAAATAAAGATCATTCCACCGGAGACATTTTACGGATATATGCAAAGCGTAGGTAAGATCGGTTCTCAAAACAAGATGCCAAGGGTATTGAATACTGACCAGGCAAAATTATGGTTGAAATATGTTAACGAAGCTTAGAGCTGTTGAATATGGATTTTTTTCCTGAGTTAAACTTCAGACTGACCTCAACAGATTGTTTGTACATACTTGAAAGCTGACCAAATTCATAATCATAAGAAAGACCAAGACTAAATGCACCTAAGTCAAAATAAATGGTCGGAATAACAGTGCCAACACTTCTAAAGTAGGTTCCAAACACAAAGTATTGATTGCTTAGAATTGACGTGACCCTAGAAGCATTCTTGGTTTTTAACCTATAGAATAAACCAACTATAGTTTCAAGATGCTTTCCTTGAATAAATTGAGCAGCACTTACTTCTAAATTTGATTCTGAAGATAATCCATAGCGTGCATTCGCATGGAAGCAAAACTTCATGAAAAGTCTGTCATCAACTAATGAGTTATACCTCAGCTTTGGTTTGTTCAAATGCTGGACAGATAGGCCTCCTTGAAAACTCATCTCATTACTCGATAATGTGTTTTCGTTTTCTTTATTAAATCCATAGGCAATGCCTAATCCAGCGTCAAGATGCGAAAAAGAAGATATTCCATTGGACTCACCAGGATCAATGGAGTTATCAAATTCGGACCCATTCCATTGGCTCATAAATGAAACCCTCGAAAAATCAGCAGACCGGTTTGTGAATGCGGCGTGTATTCCTGCCGAAATATTATGGTTTTTTGCAATTGGCAAAACGCCACTAGCTGTAACGCCACCACTTTTGATACTGAATTTTGAATCGCCTCCTACATCATTCACAAAGTATACTCCAATACCAGCATAAGCACTTTTTTGCCTGGCAATTTTTCCAATAGAAAACTCTGCCATTCCCATACTGGTCATAAATTGAGTTCCGGCTCCAAGCCATTGGTTTCTGTGTTGCAGTGTAATTCGTTCAAAACCTGAAAAAGTTGATGTAGTTGCAGGATTTATTAAAGTAAGTGATTGATCCAATTGTGAATAGTGGAAATCTTGAGACTGACCCAAAAAGCTTAATGTCAAAAAGAGAAATAAAAGTCTTTTCATATTATCTAATAAGAGTTATGTTTCCTGAAAGAGTATCTGAAGTACCATCCAAATTAGTAAACTTCATAATGTATGGATAAACACCGGCATTGCAGTCCAATCCTTTATTTGTTCCATCCCATTTGAACCCTCTTACATTCGATTCGAACATTACTTTACCCCAACGATCAAATATTTTAAATTGAAAGCTGGCAACATCTTGTCCAATAATAATACTATACGCGTTATTTTCTTCAGGGCCTATGTTGTTTGGAGAAAAACCAGTGGGTATATGAACCCCTTCAGCACAATCTGGATTGCTGTCGTCAGGGTCACAGCCATCTAATGGGTCGCTTCCATTATTGAATTCTGCACCGTCTGTTAGACCATCACCATCAGTATCGGCATTGTTAGGATCAGTTCCTAATACTGCTTCTTGGGCATCTGTTAAACCATCACCATCGGTGTCAATATTGCATTCTGGAAGAATATCATCTGGGTCACAAGGGTCTAACGGGTCGGTTCCTGAATTTAGTTCATCCCCGTCGTTGTACCCATCTCCATCTGTATCAGGATTTGTTGGGTCTGTACCCTCTGCAATCTCTTCATCATTTGACAAACCATCGTTGTCTTGGTCACAATTTCCAGCGTCTAAATTAGGAACGCAAGGATCAGTATTTGCTGGGTCTTCTTCATCATTAACGCCATCTCCATCTTGATCATTGTTACTTGATTCAAGCGCATCAATAATTCCATCGCCATCCGTGTCAGTTGGGTTGTTTGGATCTCCAATTTCCAAATCGTCATTCTCTCCATCCCCGTCTGTGTCAGGATTGGTTGGGTCGGTTCCGACCACTGCTTCAACCTGATCTGTTAAACCATCACCATCGGTATCCAGATTCGGATCATCTATAATAAAGAATGCAGTAATATCTTCGGGTGCGTTTATGACTATTGAATTGGTATCTTCCGTAATGGCTGAGCCCAATGGCCCGGTGGTGTATTCCCAATGATCAAATAGGAAACCTGTAGCAGGCTTGGCCTTCAGATAGGTTTCAATCCCTCCGAAATACTCTGTGGTCCAAGGGTAGGTTGGAGCCCAAACCGAGTTCACTTTTATTTCACCGGAATTTGCAGGACTCACATCAAATGTAGTTGCATGCGGTCCGTTCAAATCATAACAATCAATCAGGCCTGACTCAAGTGCCAAGCATCTCGCATTAATAAAGTCTCGAAGTGTTTGTACTTTGCTTTCCCAGTCATTTACTGAACCTCCCCATTTTGCGCATTGACCTGCCATGTCGGGGGTTATTTCATTCACCATGCTGTCGAGTAGAAAGAGCATGGAATCACATGAGAAATAGGTGTTGACCAAATCAATATATCGAGTCACATAATATTGTTCAACTATTGGGTTTTCTGCAATTAATTTCTCTAAAATGTCCGTATGACCTTGCCCTCCTGGATCGGGTAAATTTTCTGCATTACACGGATCTGCGTTTGCCGAAACATCAGGAATCCCTGTGTAATTAATATAATGTCCAAATGTGGCATCCATATCCCAAAGAACGTAACGCCATTTTTTCTTGTCTCCTAAAGGATCAGTGCCATGCCACCATGCCGTATTCCAATTTAGCCAGTCCATATTTACGACGTATGAATTAAACATAAAATAATCGCAAAGCGATTTCCAATTCAACTGCGTATCTACATAGTCAAAATCCGGTCCGGCAGACATATTATTACTTAATATGAAATTGGTAAGGTTGTCCCAATTTGGCTGTGCATTTGGGGCTCCATAATCTTGCCAAGTCCCTCCCCATGTTTTTAAATATTCTAAATGAAACTTGTCTTGGTCATAATAATATTTCGTGTAGTCAGAATCATCGGCTTTTTCTCTTATTTCATAGACTCCCCAAAACTCACCATTTAAATAAAGTACACACGACCTTGAAGTTCTTTCGTCCAATCTCATATTGGCTTTTACCGAAAGCATGTGTATAAATGCATCGCGAATATGAGCGCCATCTTCAAAAGGATAGTTGTCACTTGCTGCTGGTTTAAGAATCAGTCTTTGGAAGTCATTTCTTGTTTTTTCCGGGAAAATTTGATGGTCAATATCACCATTGTAACCAAATTGATCTCTCATGATAAAGTCAAAACCTCTTTGGGGATAACCCCATGAGTCATTACCATGTTTGTTGAAGTCTCCTTCTCCTTCATCGACAAAAACGCCCCCAAGTTCAAATAGCTCAAATGCACCAATTTTATTTGAGCCTCCGCCCCATCCACCACCTTGGTTGCCATTAGCAACAAGGTCATATACTTCATCACTACAAACAGAAACAATAGGTAAGCTGTGTGTAATATTGATGAAATAAGAGTTGGTTTCGGTAAAGGAGGGTAGATTAGTCCCAAAAGCAGCTGCACGAACGACTTGTGTATTGGGTACGCTTATGGGCCCAGAATATAAGGTTGATCCGGCTGTTGGGTCTGAACCATCAGTGGTATACCTAATTTGAGCTGAGGCATCAGAGCAACTCATACTCACGTTGATTGCTGAAGGGTAGGTGCCTGCTTCCAAATCAAAAACTGGAGTGGGTGTGTAGAAGTCTTGTGCCCCGGTGTTTGCAGAGTTTGGAGTTGGACTTGTAAAAAGTTTGAAGTCAGCAGCCCCATCTGTTGACCTTCCGACTGAATGATCCTTTTTCGTGTAATGAACAATTTTGAATGAATCCACAACATTTCCAAAATTGTTGGATAAAATAACCCAATCTCCCTCGGTTTGGGAGAGTTTAAAGTTTGTATGAATTTCGCCACCCTGAACAAGATCACGAGAACTACAGAAAAGCAATAGGTGATCATTGCCATTTACAGAGGCCGCAGGAAATTGCCATTTTAAAAGGTTACCAGATCGATCTGATAAATACCAACCTGTCATATCAACGGAAGCTCCAGTGGTATTATATAATTCCACCCAATCTTCATTGTCATTGAAGGCATCTGTGATACCTGTCATATTTGATGCAGAATATTCATTAATTAATACCTGACTTGAAATGCCAAGAGAAATCAAGAATGTGGAAACAAGAATAATAAATTTCATAGTTAGTTTAAGTATTATTGACTCAATGATAAATAATTTCATCTGTGTAACAACGTTTAGACGACAAAATATGTTTGAAGTTGTATCTTTACGAGATAAAATTTAATTATGTCAAATAAAATTAAGTTAATTCTACCAATTTTCATTTTATTATTCGTGTTTTCTTCTTGCAGAAAAGTAGAAGGTCCAGGAGGAAGTGTTACCATAAAAGGTGTGGTTATTGAGAGAAATCATGTTGGAACAAGTGTTTTTGAGTATCCAGCGGCAGATCAAGATGTGTATTTAATTTATGGATCAGAAAACACATTTTATGATGACGATGTAAAGACGAGTTTTGACGGAAGCTTCGAGTTTCGATATTTGCAAAAAGGTGATTACCAAGTGTTTTCATATCAAGACAACCCAACTGTTGCCAGCGGTACCGATGAGGTTTTGCTGGAGTTAAATGCAAGCTCGAATAATGAGGTGATCACTTTAGACACCATTTATATTGACAAGTATTAATGAAATCCCTATTAAGCGTTTTCTTTTTGTGTTTGATTTCATTTTATGGAAAATCACAATCCTTAGAGGTTTGGGGAAGCGCTGGAGCGAAATATAAGCTCAATAAAAAAATTCAATTTTCAGGAAGTTTTTCGAGTAGATTCAGAAATCTTAAAGCCAAAACAGTTTTTCCGCAGTTAACAGTGAAGTATAAAATAGTCAAGTGGGTGAATGTTTCTTTAGATTACCGATACGTTGCCAAAAGAGAAAATAATGGAAATTACATTGGTGCGAATCGAATCAATATGAATGCAAAGTTTAATTACAATGTAGATCGCTTTTCACTCGGGTTTAGGGCACGATACCAAATGAGTTCTGGTAAAGGATCGTCAAATTCGTATAATTCCGATTTTGACAAAGCTCTTCGATTTAAGCCTTCACTCTCTTATGACATTAAAAAATCAATTTTTACACCAACCATGAGCTTGGAATGTTTTTATAATCCTGGAGCAGGTGTCTTAGGGCAAAGAATTGATAAGATGAGGTACACTATAGGCACCGATCTCGAATTAGATGGACCACACTCGATTGGAATATTTGCTCGTATAGACCAAAAAATATATGATAGTAATCCGGTTAAGTTTATTATTGGATTGAATTATGATTTGAGTATTAACAAAATCATAAATTCAAATAAAAAACAAGGAGATTTGTAGTTGACGGTTATAGTTTTATCCAGTTAAGACAAAATATTTGTTTCTTTTCCGAATTGTTTGAATGATACGGAAACGGCTATTCCAGCCAAAACAACCATCACAGAAAAGCTTAAGATCAACAAGGAATAATCAATGGTTCCGCCAATCAGCCCTTTTGTCGTTAGGACAATATTTAAAATGGGAATCATCGCTGTTTGTAGGTTCAACTCTATGCCAGGGAAAAGCCCAACCATTGCAGGAAGTAATACGATTATATTTAATGGCGCAATAATGCTTTGAGCCTCTTTAAATGTTTTCGTGTATACCGCAATAGGAATCATTATTCCTGCGAAAAAAACCGTTAATGGGAGAAGTAAAAGAAACAGTTTTAGTACAAAGCCAATACTAAGAATCTGATTTACAACATTCATTATTTCAGGGTCTGGTATAATGTCCATGAGATTAATTGAAAGAAATAAGCCAAGTAGGGCAAAAAAGGACGCCATAAGACCAGATAAAATAATGACAAGCATTTTACCGACCAAAAACTTCCACCTGCTTACTGGTGTTGTGAGTAAAGTTTCAATAGTACCTCTTTCTTTTTCACCCGTGAACAAATCAATAGCGGGATACATACATCCCATGAACCCAAATGCGATAAAAATATAGGGTAAAAATCCACCAATAAGTTCACCGATCATTTTTTGACTGCTTGCACTATTCTCAAACACAATTTCAAAAGGTGTTATTTTTTGTTCATCAATATTTAGTGCCTCATAGCGTCTCATGCGTTCTTCTGCTTCGATAATCTGCACATATTTTTGGGCTCGTTGTTCGTAGCCCATATTTGTTTTATCGAATGAGCAAATAAGCTTCGTGGCTTTCATTTCATTTATTTGTTCAGAAAATCTTGAGTCATAGATAAAAATCAGGTCTAGTTTTTCTTCCTTTAAATCCTTTCTCATTTTCACTGAATCACCGTGATAAGCGATAAGTGATTTTGGCCCTAAAGAATTGGGGATATTATTTAGCTTTTGGGCGAAGTAATCATTTGTTTCTCCCAAGATTCCTATTTTGAAGGTTTTATTTTCTACGGAATCTTCAAATGAGGAAGAAACTCCAACAACAACATTCAGTATTAGTGGAAATATAAGGATCGGTATGACAAGCATCATGATTAATGTTCGTTTGTCACGAAGCGTTTCTTTTAGTTCTTTTTTGAAAATATTAAATATCATCTAATTAGGCTTGGACTGTTTTAATAAATTCAGCAGTAAGGTTTTTTTCGGTCATGTTATTTCTAAAGTCTTTCATAGTTCCTTGATATTTCATTTCTCCTTTATGAATAATCGCCATTTTGTCACACAAAAGATCAACTTCACCCATAATATGACTTGAAAATATCACTGTTTTGTTTTGTTCTTTACAATCTCTAATGAGCTGGATAATACTTTCAGCAGTGATCACGTCTAATCCGCTAGTGGGCTCATCAAATATTACGATTTCTGGATCGTGAATCATGGTACGACAAATGGAAACCTTCTGCTTCATTCCAGTACTAAGTTTACCAATTCGTTTATGGGCGAATTCGTTCATGTCCAAAAGGTCAAACAAATATTTTTTTCTTTCATTTAGTAGCTTACTTGGTACGTCATAAAGAGAAGCAAAATAATCAATCAATTCATGGGCATTTAATCTGGCGTATAAGCCTGTAGATCCTGTCAAAAACCCAATCTTCCTTCTGGCTTCGCTAGGGTGGGTTATTGCATTAATTCCGCCCATTTCTATAGTTCCTGATGAGGGAGTAATCACTGTAGATAGCATGCGCAGAGTAGTTGTCTTTCCCGCACCGTTTGGTCCTAATAAAGAAAAGATTTCACCTGGTTTACAATCAAAACTGATGTCTTTAACGGCAAAAGCAAATTCATCATTTGTATTGGTTTCTTTTTTTTGTGCTTTGCTTAAAGAAAATTGTTTGGTGAGATGTTCTACTTTAATCATTGTTTTAACCTTCTTTCGTCAATTGAAATGGCTTTGTTTTTATTAGCCAATTGTCCACATGCGGCATCAATATCTTTACCTCTGCTTCTCCGGACGTTAACAATCATGTTTCTTTCTTCTAGAAATGATGCAAACTGATCTACTTTTTCTGACTTAGCTTGCTTAAACGGTTCACCATCAATAGGGTTGTATTCAATGATGTTTATTTTACAGGGGACACATTTAGCGAAATCGGCCAGTTCACGAGCATCAGAAATCTCATCATTAAATCCATCAAAAATGATGTATTCAAATGTGACCCTGGAATTTGTTTTCTCATAAAAGTACTGAAGAGCATCACGCAAGGATTCAAGATCATTGGACTCATTTATTTCCATAATCTTATTACGCTTTTCATCACTGGCGGCATGTAAAGATAAAGCCAGATTAAATTTTACTTCATCATCGCCTAGCTTTTTAATCATTTTGGAAATTCCAGCTGTGGATACTGTAATCCTTTTAGGAGACATGCCTAGACCATCATCTGAACAAATCCAATCAATAGAGCTCAAAACATTTTTGTAATTTAATAAAGGCTCACCCATACCCATATATACAATGTTGGAAAGCGACTTTTGATATCTATGATTAGCTTCATTTTTTAAATGAAAGACTTGGTCATATATTTCTCCAGCCGTCAAATTACGCAACAATTTCAGTCGTCCTGTGGCGCAAAAAGTACATGCAAGACTGCACCCTACTTGTGATGAAATACATGCCGTAGTTCTTTTACTCGTGGGAATGAGCACACCTTCAACAACACTTTTTTTATCTACTTCAAAAGCACACTTAATGGTTTTGTCTTTACTAATTTGTTGGTCCTTTATTGAAATTTTATTAATGCTAAAGTGCTCGTCTAAGAAAAGCTGTAAGCCCTTACCGACATTTTTCATTTCTTGGAAAGAGCCAACATTTTTTTTCCAAAGCCAATCCATGATTTGTTTGGCGCGAAATGAAGGAAAATCATTTGCTTTTAAATAGTCAGCCAATTCCTCAACAGAGAGGTCCCTAATTAGCTTCAATTTTGAATTCATGTCTTAACGATTGAGCATAACCGGCATTACCAGCATGAGCACGTCTTCATTCTCTGAAGATTTGGTTATTGGGGTTAAAATACCCGCTCTGCTTGGTTCACTCATAGCCAGTTGAACTTCGTCAGAATCTAGATTATTTAACATTTCCACAATAAACCTTGAATTAAAACCAATTTCTAAATCATCTCCATTATAATTACAGGTGAGTCTTTCATTCGAGGCATTAGCGAAATCAGTGTCTTCTGCAGATAAAGATAGCTCTGAACCGACCAGTTTAAGTTTGATTTGGTGGGTCGTTTTATTAGCGAATATCGAGACCCTTTTAATAGAATTTAAAAATTGTAGTCGATCAATGGTCAGTACATTTGGATTTTCTTTTGGAATAACCGCTTCATAATTAGGGTATTTGCCATCGATAAGGCGACAAACCAATTTCATTTCATTGAATGTAAAAACTGCATTAGATTGATTGTATTCCAGTGTTATTTCTTCCTTGCCTGATAAATTTGCCTTAAGCATATTTAATGGTTTTTTTGGTAGAATAAAGTCTGAACTGTCAGTAGACTTGGCATCATTTCTTTTGTATCGAACCAATTTGTGCGCATCCGTAGCAACGAAAATAATTTCGTTGTTAGAAAATTCACAATAAACACCAGACATCGCAGGTCGAAGCTCATCATTCCCTGCAGCAAATAATGTTCTATTTATGGCATTAGAAACAATTTCCCCCGAAATTTTTATCGTGCTTTGGTTTTCGATTTTAGGAAGCTTTGGGAATTCTGCTCCGTTAAAACCAGACATTTCAGCTCTTCCGTTGTCATATGAGATTTCAATTTTATGGTTCTCTCCATTAACCTTAAAGGTGCAGGGTTGGTCCGGCAAGCTTTTTAATACTTCCAAGACCATCTTTGCAGGAACGGCAACTGAGCCGTCTTCTTCAGATTGCACCTCTACTTTGGTAATCATTGTAGTTTCTAAATCAGTGGCACATATTTCGAGTTTATTACCCTTAATCGAAAACTTAAAGTTGTCTAGAATAGGGAGTGTGTTACTCGAATTTAAAACTCCCGAAATATTTTGCAAGTGACGTAAAAGTGTTGCGCTTGAAACAATAAAATTCATTAGCTAATCATTTTATACAAAAATAACAATTCAGATGAGATAATTAGAAGTCTAATTACTAGATTTTAAGAAGCGTATTTAGAAGTAAAGTAAGTTCTTAAGAATACCTTAAACGCAACTCGTGTGATTATTGATAATATGAGGTTATTTGTTTTTATTTTTAAATCATCTTTTAGGTCAACGGTATACAAAAGTTGATTCAGATTATTATCGTTGACAATACGATTTATCAACTTTTCTAATTGATTATTTGTATTGCATTTTTCAAGAGACCCTGTCTCAAGGGGGATGCCACTTAAGGCAAAATCTTTATATAGCTGCTTAAATGTTTTATTTCTGAATTCATGCTTGTCCCAAAAATGTAACATGAGATTTTTGAATTCTAAAGTTTCTATGCTTGGCTTTTGATTATTCAATGTATCTTCATATCTGATTAATATTCAGACAAAAATAAGAGTAATGATTAATGATAAACTCAAAAGCAATTGCGATAAGCTCCTGAACGAAGCCAATCGGATTATTCCTTCTGCTAGAAGGGCTCTTTTAGATGAAGTGGCGGCATTTATGAGAAAAGAAATAGAAGAAGCAGTAACAGCTAAAAGAGAGGTCTCATTGGTTTATTTATGTACTCATAATTCCAGGAGAAGTCATTTTGCACAAGTATGGGGACACATTGCATCTGTGATTTTTCAGGTTAAGAATTTGAGAACTTATTCTGGAGGCACTGTCGCTACAGAATGTCACCCCAATACCATTGCCGCTTTAAAGCACATAGGATTTAAGGTGATTTGTAAAGATTTATCAGCAGATAACCCCCTTTATAATGTTTATTATAATGAGAATGACTTTATCTCTTGTTATTCTAAAGCGAATACAGATGAATCTATTCCGCAAACTGATTTCATTGCCGTGATGACCTGTTCAGACTCTGACGATAATTGTCCATTAGTTCCTGGAGCAAAAAAGAGGTTTTCTACGACTTACGACGATCCTAAAGAGTTTGATGAAACAGAAAATCCTGTTCCTCATTATGTTGAAAGGAGTCTTCAAATTGCATCGGAAATACTATATACTTTTCAACAGCTGTAATATCATTTGACATCTTTGAAAATGTTCCAAAACGTATTGTCAGGAATAGGGGCAGTTATACAGATTTCTTCTTGTGTTGTGGGATGATTAAACTTGAGCTCCCTCGAGTGCAAGCAAATGGATCCATCTTGATTTGATCTTTTACCTCCGTACTTTAAATCACCCTTAACGCAGCACCCAATGCTCGAGAATTGAGCTCTGATTTGATGGTGTCTCCCGGTTTCTAATTCAACTTGGACCAAATGATATCGGTCTGATGAGCTGATTAGAGTATAGCTCAAGATGGCTTCTTTTGCTCCCTTAACATCCTTATTTGAAACATAGCTTTTATTTTGCTTTTCATTTTTTTTCAAAAAATGCACAAGCTTTCCCTCATTTTGAGGAGGTTTGGTTTCAAGAATCGCCCAATACGTTTTTGAGGTTAACTTTTCTCTAAACTGCTTATTCATGCGCTCAAGTCCTTTACTTGTTCGCGCAAACAAGATTACTCCACTTGTGGGTCTGTCTAAACGATGTATGACTCCGCAAAACACATTACCCGGTTTACTGTATTTGTTTTTTAGATAAGCTTTGATTTCATCGGGCATCGTTTTGTCACCAGTACGATCTCCCTGAACGATTTCGGATGATTTTTTATTGATGGCAATGAGATGATTGTCCTCGTGTAAAATGCGAGAAGAATTCATGCTAATTAAGTTTAGAATTAGAGAATGTTTTTTTTCTCCAAAATGCAATTAGACTATATATTACGAATACGAAAACAGTATAAATGATCCAAGACGGAATATCTCCCAATCCATCTCCTTGAGCATAGGAATGCAATCCGACTAAGACAAAATTCACACCGAAGAAGGTAAAGAGGATGGCTGAATACCCCCAAAATGAAACCAGATTAAAAACAAATTTACTTTTGAGTCCAGGTATAAATCTAAGATGGAGGATTGTTGCATAAACCAAAACGGAAACCAATGCCCAGGTTTCTTTCGGGTCCCAACCCCAATATCTCCCCCATGATTCATTTGCCCAGATGCCGCCCAGAAATGTGCCTATCGTAAGCATGAAAACACCAATGGTCATGGTCATCTCAGATATGTACGTGAGCTCTGTAATATTTGTGGATATTGTTTTTGCTGTTTTTGGGGTTCTGAAGATGTAAAGAGTCAAGTTCAAAAATCCAAGTATACAGGCCAAGCCAAGAAATCCATAGCTACCCGTGATTACAGCAACATGAATCATAAGCCAGTACGATTTCAATACGGGTTGCAAAGGTGTGATTTCAGGATCTAAAAGATTAAGCTCGGTTACAAAGATCATTAAAGAGGCGAGGACAGCTGTTCCCGCAATTACAACTGCATTTTTTCGAGAAAATATAAAACCTGCAAGCATGGTTACCCAGGCGATGAATACAACAGCCTCATAACCATTACTCCATGGTACATGTCCAGAAACGAGCCACCTAATGATTAGTCCCGCCGCATGAAAACCAAATACACCAAGTAAAATATAAAAAAGTCCTTTTCTCGAATAATTAAAAATTCTAATCAGGTTTGCGTTGGATGACACAAAAATTTGAATAAAAAACAAGATGAGCATCAAAAAACCGAGAAGTCCGTAGGCCTGATAGGTTCTTTTGAAGATTTCCCATTTGTTGTATTGAACTTCTAGGTTCAATAGATTTTCACTAGGAATGATTTTACCAGCAACTTTTCTCTGCTCTGATTTTAGTTGAGTTAGTAATATGTTGCATTCTTTATAATTATTTTCCAAGGATAAATCATATACACTTCTGATATAGTTTAATGTGAGTCTTGCTATGGTTGAATCCTTACCTCTTGACAAATTTATATCCATAGGGTTCGACCAGGTGTTGTTGGGGTCATTCTTTAAAGGAATTACCTTTAAATATTGGCCATGGAATACGTCTTGAGTAACTTGAAATTTTTCATGAAGCTTTATAATCTTTTTATCAAATTCATCTCTATTTGATTCTGGCTTTTGAAAAGCTTTTCGGTATTGATTTTCCCAATTAAAAACGGGATTCCCATTTGAATCTATGTGTGAAATTGAACGGTAACTTTGGTGTTTTTTAAGCTTAAGTCTTTTTTGTAGAACGGACGGGATATAAATGGTATTTTGTTTCTTCCAATATTCAGCATAGAGTAACATACTTACAATGGATTGTACTGCATTGTAGTTTTTCGCCTTATGCTCAAGAGTGTTTTTTCTGTATGTTTTTCTTAACAACTGATCACACAATGTGTGAAATGGAACAATCCTACCGTCATAGCTCTGAACAGGCAATGTGGCGAGTTCGTCAGAATGTTCCTTCGATATCACGTGAAAAGTTTCACCCCTAACAATTTTACTGTCATTCGAATGGTTATGCCCATCATTTTCATGATGTTCTTGAGCAAAAACACTCCCGCCTAAGGAGGATAACATTACAAAAAACAACATGCTTTTTATTTGCTTGTTCTTTTGTTTTAGTTTTTTTAATTTGTTGTTGAGCTCACGAAATCTCCCGACGGGTGCTATAATGGATAGAATCATCCCTATGGCCATTAATAAATAACCAAAATAAGTAATGTTGGTTCCCCAGTAATCATGATTCACACTTAGAATTGTACCCTCCTCATTTTGTGGGGTTTTGGGATCATCTAAAGTATAACTTGATTGAAAGAATCGGTACCCTTTATAATCCATTACATGGTTCATAAGGATTCGCTTGTTGATTTTTTTGCCTTCTAATGAATCAATTAAAGTCAGTTCACTCTCATACGAGGATTCGGACCCGGAGCCTGGATAATATTCAATTTTAAATTCGTTACACTTTACTTCGTAAGGAATTGGTTTTCTAATTGAACCATATTCAAGTTGATAAT
>JABJEE010000041.1 GCA_018665005.1 Flavobacteriales bacterium | reverse complement strand
TTTCTTTTGCAAATAGTATATTCACTTGTGTCAGAATAAAAAAAGTTTTTTCCACTAGGAATAACTACAGGAACCCCAAGTCCCTTTACCGTTGGTTTGACGGTACTTGAATTAAAGCTATTAGGCACCAATTCACAAACAAACGCTCCATCATACAAGATCACTTGAGCAACAAAATTTTCGTTATTGCTTGTTGGTCCTTCAAGATGATAAATTCTTGGATTGGTATTTTTTACGCTTTTAGAAAAGTCGACATCGGCAGACTCGATATACTTTTTTAATTCGGATTTGTCAATTTTAAGATTTTCTAAAACAGTCAGATTTTTTTCCGAAACAAAAATAATTTTTTGTGCAAGGAGTGTTTTGATTCTATTCTCAGGAAGCCAAGAACAGCCTCTATTGCTAAAAAAAAAGAAAACGAAGAGTAAGCCCATACCGAAACCTAATCCATAGTACAATAGTCTTCTTTTTAGTGTAGTCATCTTTTACGATATATAAAGTTTGGACCAACTTCTATAGATCTCATTTTTTTTCAAGAAAAATTTTGAATTCTGAAAATAAGAAGAGCCGTATTTAATTATAAAAGGGCTTCTAGTTTTGAATCTAAAGTAGCTTTAGGTACTGCTCCAACAGATTTATCCACTACTTCGCCATTTTTGATAAAGAGAACGGTAGGTATGCTTCTCACGCCAAACTGAGCCGAAACATTTGCGTTTTGGTCTACGTTTACTTTACCTATAAGCGCCTTTCCTTCATAGTCTTTAGACATTTCGTCAATAAGTGGTCCAATCATTTTACAAGGTCCGCACCATTCTGCCCAAAAGTCTACAACTACTGGTTTATCTGATTTGAGTACTAATTCGTCAAAGTTTGAATCTGTAATTTCTAAAGCCATAATCTTAATTTGTATAATTAAAGTTAGAACAAAATTAATTTAATTATTTAATGTTCAACCAATATTTATTATTCATTGTTTTATTCAAAGCTCTTTTTTAAGGTATGTGGCAGTATGAGATACTTTACGGGTATCATTAACCAATTCTTTTACAGTGCCTTTGAATACTATTTCGCCACCATTTTCTCCGCCTTCTGGACCCATATCTATTATATGATCAGCAATTTTAATTATGTCCAAGTTGTGCTCAATTACGAGAACTGTGTTTCCCTCTTCAACTAATTTATTTAGTACCGATAGCAATTGGTTAATATCCTCGAAGTGAAGTCCAGTTGAGGGTTCGTCTAATATATAGAGTGTTTTACCAGTCGACTTTTTTGACAGTTCACTTGCCAATTTTATACGCTGAGCTTCACCACCAGATAAGGTTGTTGAGGACTGACCAAGCGTTACATATCCTAACCCAACGTCCATTAAGCTGCTGATTTTACGTTTAATACTGGGTTGATTTTCGAAAAACACAAGTGCATCAGAAATGGACATATTCAGTATGTCTGAAATTGATTTCCCCCTAAATTTAACTTGTAAGGTTTCATAGTTGTATCGTTTTCCTTGGCAGGATTCACATTCTACATAAACATCGGGTAAAAAATTCATTTCAATCAATTTCATACCACCGCCATTACATGTCTCGCATTTGCCACCGGAAACGTTGAACGAGAACCGTCCAGGTTTATAACCGCGAATTTGAGCCTCGGGAAGTGATGCATATAACTGTCTTATTTCGTCGAATACTTTTGTATATGTCGCCGGATTAGAGCGCGGCGTACGTCCAATTGGTTTTTGATCTATTTCAACAATTTTATCTATGTTCTCATAGCCTTTTATATTGGAGTAGGGAAGAGGAGTTGTATGGCTTTTGTATATTTTTTCAAATAGAATAGGAACCAAGGTCTGATTAATTAAGCTTGATTTACCACTCCCACTTACCCCAGAAATACAAGTAAAAGTTCCAAGAGGTATTTTTAAATTTATGTTTTTTAAATTGTGTCCGCTTGCACCAGAAAGTGTAATGAATTTTCCGTTTCCTTTTCTGATTTTCTTAGGAACATCAATGTTTAGTTTTCTACTTAGGTATTGTCCTGTTAGCGTATCGGATTTACATAATTCCTGAAAAGTTCCTTTAGATACTATTTCTCCGCCATACAGGCCTGCTTTTGGACCTATATCGATAATGAGGTCAGCGGCTTCCATAATTTCTCTGTCATGTTCAACGACGATGATAGAATTTCCATTTTCTTGTAGGTTCTTCAGTGATTTTATCAACTTGTTATTATCTCTTTGATGCAAACCAATGGAGGGTTCATCCAAGATATATAATACATTTATCAATTCTGTGCCGATTTGGTTGGCAAGTCTGATTCGTTGAGCTTCTCCTCCAGAAAGTGATTTAGAAGGTCGACTTAAACTCAAATAATCAAGTCCAACATCAAGAATGAATTGAAGCCTAGTTTTGATTTCTTTTATTATTTCAGATCCGATTTTTATTTGATTGGGATTTAATTCGCCATTTATTTGATTTGTCCATTCTTGTAATTCGATCATGCTCATTCCTGATACTTCCGCGATGTTTTTATTTCCAATTCTGAAATGCTCTGCACTCTCATTGAGCCGTGTGCCATTGCATGAGCTACAAGTGATAATAGTAGTATAATTATCAGCCCAACGTTGCATTCTTATGCTTTTATCTGTAGACTGTCTTTTTAAAAATGGAAGTACCCCTTCAAAGGAGTTGATATTCTCATCTATTAAGTGACTCGTGCCATTGAGTATATGAGTAAGTGTTTCTTGATCTATGTTTTTAATGGGTGTATCAATGGTTTTCTTTCCTTTTTTCAGCAGGATGGTAATTTCTTTAAAAATCCAATTGTTTCGAAATTCGCCTAAAGGTTTTATTCCACCTGACTTTATAGAGAGGTCTTGATTGGGAATAACTTTCTCAAATTCTATTTCTTTGGTAATACCCAATCCATTACAGTTGGGACATGCTCCATAAGGAGAGTTAAATGAAAATAGATTTGGTTCTGGATCAGGATAACTCACTCCCGTACTTGGGCAAACCAAATTCCGACTGTAGCTTTTAATTTCTTCTTTATCATAATCGTATATCATGATGATATCAGCTCCGATATTAAAGCTTGAAGAAATCGCATCTAAAATCCTTTTATTATCTACATCCTGAACGGAGAAGCGATCAATGACTATTTCAATATCATGAATCTTATACCGGTCTATACGCATTCCGGGAACGATATCTTGGATGACACCATCAATTCTTACTTTAGTGTAACCAGATTTTTGTATTTGAACAAAAAGCTCTTTGTAATGTCCTTTTCGTCCTCTTATTTTTGAACTGAGAACAGCAATCTTATTTTTAGAATATTTATCTTGTATCAATTTACTGAGCTCGTCATCTGAATACTTGATCATAACTTCTCCTGTATTCTTGGAATACGCGGTGGAAACCTTTGCAAACAGCAGTCTATAGAAGTCATATAGCTCTGTAATTGTTCCTACTGTTGATCGTGGTGATTTGGAAACTGTTTTTTGCTCTATAGAAATAACTGGTGATAACCCTTTTATTTGATCTACATCAGGTCTCTCTAAACCTCCTATAAATTGTCTTGCATAAGAAGAGAATGTTTCAATATATCTCCTTTGTCCTTCTGCAAAAATGGTGTCAAAAGCGAGTGATGACTTCCCGCTCCCACTGAGTCCCGTAAAAACAATAAATGAATTTCTGGGAAGATCGAGATCAATATTCTTTAAATTGTGTTCCCTCGCGCCTAGAATTTGTATTCTTGAATCCTTTGTTTTCATTTATTTAAAGGTATAAAAAGGAATGATTCAGTAATAACAGAAATACTATTTAAAGTGTTTAGAAGATAAGCGAATAGAATCTAATTTTCTTTTTTTTGCGGATACTTAATCGTGTTTCGATAGAGCAATAAAAACACAACTAAAAAGAAAAGAAGAAAAAACAAGGTGAAATGAATTTTTTCGTGAATCACTAAGTAAATTATCGAAACAGAAAGTACAAAGGAAATAAATCCAATAGCACTAAATATCATCCATACTTCCTTATCTTTAAA
>JABJEE010000040.1 GCA_018665005.1 Flavobacteriales bacterium | reverse complement strand
ACCGTAAATCATGGGGGATTAATGGCGACAGATGTTTCAAATACATTCCATGTTTATGCCATGGAGTGGACGACTGATGAAATTACGTTTAGTCTCGATGGAGTGCCTTATTATACTTACAACCCTTCACCTCAAAACATGAGCACGTGGCCGTACGTAGCAGATCAATATATATTACTCAATATTGCCATTCAAAACTCCATTGAGACCTCTTTTATAGAGAGTGAAATGGTACTTGATTACATTAGGGTGTATCAGCAGGGGACAAGTTCAACAGTAGATGAGCAAAACGCATGTGATTCTTACACTTGGATTGATGGAAATACATATACATCGAGCAATACTTCAGCAACATATAATTTGCCGAATGTAGACGGTTGTGATTCCACCATTCAATTAGACCTTACCATAAACAATTCATTTATAGAAACAGACTTCCAGTCGGCATGTGATTCTTACACGTGGATTGATGGAAACACGTATACTGCGGACAATAACACATCCGCTGTTCAATATACTACAGTTAATGGTTGTGATTCAACCATAAATTTGAATTTAGTGGTGAATCAGAGTACAAGCTCAGAACTCACAGAAACAGCTTTAGATACATATACATTGAATGGAACTACTTATGATGCTACAGGTGTATATATTCAAACGATAAATAATAATGTAGGATGTGATAGTACAATCACGCTTAACCTTACCATAGATAGTAGTGTTGGCCTTAACGAAAACATTCAGGAGATTTTATTGTATCCAAACCCAAGCACTGACAGAATACGTGTGTCTGTTCCATCTCAATTGATTGGGGTAAAAGCAACAATAATTGATGCCTCTGGAAAAGAAATATATGATTTCGTCCAATCGAAAAAGAAAATAATTATTGATTGCTCGGATTATCCAAAGGGCGGCTACAGGATAACATACAAGGTTGGCGACGTGGCGCGTAGTGTAAGTTTTGTTAAAAACTGAGGCGCTATAAAGTAATGTTAGACCAATTCGTAAGACTTTTTGATGAGCTCATAGATTAACTCGTCAGGAACATCTTGATTCACATACACTGAATTCCAATGTTTTTTGTTCATGTGATATCCGGGACGAATACCTTGGTAAAGCTCCCTTAACTCAACAGCCTTTAATGGCCCACATTTCATATTAATGAAATCGAAATCAAGGGTGTTTGAAAGCGCGAAGATCTTATTCTTTTTTTTAAAAACCAGAGTGTTCTTATCGAATGGAAAGGATTCCTCTACCTGGTCCAATGAAATACAAAAGTCATAAAACTCAGAAAAATTCAAGCTTAGTGAATAGCTGGAGCGACGTCTTTATTCCCTAAATCGTAAAGCATTTTGGTGTGCTCTTTGAGGGCGCCCATAAAAGTGGCATAAGAATGATAAGGAACTTCAAACTCCTCAGCCGTAGACTTAACGATTTTGGACAACTTTCGATAATGTATGTGACAAATATTTGGAAATAAGTGATGCTCCACTTGGTAATTTAAGCCTCCCACGTACCATGAGAATAACCTTGACTCGTGCGCAAAGTTAGCAGTATTGTACATTTGACTTACTGCCCAATCGGCTTCAATATCTCCAGACTTGTCTGGTAAAGGATACGTTGAGGTAGGAACGACGTGCGCAGGTTGGAATACGATACCTAGTATAAATCCGCAGAGGAACTGCATCAACAAATAACCACTTAAGGTTACATACCAAGAAGCCGGACTCAACCAAAAGGGAAGCGCAATAAAAATAGCTGCATAAACCACTTTATTAACGATAATATTTCTCAAGTGTTTTTTAAATGTAAGTCCTTGCGTTTTTAAAAGGTCTAATTTTTTATAACGCATTGCTTGAGAATAGTCTTTGTTAATAAACCAAGTAATGGTCATTAAACCATAAAAGAAATAAGCATAAAAATGCTGAAACCGGTGGATTTTATACCTTTTTGTGTGCGGGGAAAATCTTAATATGGCAGGGGGTGGGGCAATGTCTTCATCATAATTTGTGACATTGGTGTAGGTATGGTGAAGCACGTTATGCTAAATCCTCCAATTTGCAGGATTTCCAGCCAATATGATCAGAATTTTACCAATGAAACTATT
>JABJEE010000305.1 GCA_018665005.1 Flavobacteriales bacterium | reverse complement strand
TCTCCTCTTTAGAAATAATTGAAGCTCCAAAAGAGCAAGAAAAAATGGTTAGGATAATGATAATGTGAAAGCCAAAATAGGTTTTGTAATAACCTGAAATCTCTTGCCATGAAGACATGTCCATATTAAAGGCTTTTGCCATCTCTTTAGGAATGGCCTTGCCCATTTCAATTCCCATATCTTTAAAAGAGGGGTATAAGGAAATGATCATGATTGTGAATCCAACGGCAATGCCTGTCCAAATCAAAAAATTCTTTCTACTCCTTTTGAATTCCTTTTTAAATAAATTTAGGTTCATATCTATTGGTAATAATTCATAAATATTGTTTCTAAATCAGGCTCTTCTAAAACCGCATCTTTTAGGTCAAGGTCATTCATCCATTTTATTAAATCTTTAACAGGTCCAATGTAGTCGAAAGTCAGCTTGTTATTTGTCCATATAGGATTTTGAACCCCCTCAATAAAGGCAAGCTCTTTTTGTGCGGTGAAAACAAAACGGGCCTTTTTCATTTGCTTTTCTAAAAGGCTCTGTATGTCTTCTACAGCACTTATTTCTCCTTTTCTAATGATGGCAGCACGACTACACATACGTTGGATTTCAGCAAGAATATGAGAACTAAAGAATATGGTTGTACCGTTTTTGTTTTCTTGTTCCAATAGCTCAAAAAAACGATTTTGCATGAGCGGGTCTAAACCAGATGTGGGCTCGTCAAGAATAAGCAATTCAGGCTTGTGTAAAACGGATTGAATAATGGCACATTTCTTTTTATTTCCAAATGAAAGCTCTTCAATTTTTCGGTTTAGGTCGAGCTCAAATAGCTCGCCAAGAGTTTCAATTTTTCCTTGTTCAATATGATCATAAAATCCAGCGTGGTATTCCAGAAGTTCGCGCGAGCTCATACCATCATAATAATTGACTTCAGAAGGAAGGTAGCCTATTTTTTTTCGAAGATTTTCTGGCTTAATATCAATGTTTTGTCCGAATAAATTCGCTGTGCCACTTGTCGGAATGAGTAAACCCAAAAGGGTCCGAATAAAAGTTGATTTACCTGCACCATTAGGACCTATAAAACCAAAAACCTCACCTTTTCTAATTTCTAGATTAATGTTTTTGATTCCAACATCCTCGCCATAGTTTTTGCATAATCCAACGGTTTCAATTACGTTCATGTTTGTCAATTTATTCTGAAAGAACTAGAACCAAGGTACAAAAAACAGGGAAGAAAGATTATTTTGGAATATTCAAACGATCCTTTACGAACTCTACTTCTTTTTTGTTGTGAGGGGTAGGGCTTCCATCTTCTCCTAAATTAACCATTACCATGTTGTCCACGGTTAATATGGTTTCTCTAGTCATTTTGTTTCGGACTTCACACTTCATAGTAATCGAAGATTTACCAAACTTTATCACTTCCATTCCAATCTCTACAATATCTCCTTGTTTCGCGGAAGCCATAAAATTGATTTCCGACATGAATTTGGTTACGATTTTGGGGTTATCGAGCTGTATTACGGTGTAAAGTGCAGCTTCTTCATCAATCCAGGCCAATAGTCGACCTCCAAATAGGGTTCCGTTGGGATTTAAATCTTCGGGCTTCACCCATTTCCTTGTGTTGAATTTCATAGAATATATTGGTTTTAGGCATTTGTTCAGCCCTCACATAAAGGTATTAAAAACAGCAATTGTTGTAATGAAATAATGGGCTTTATTAAATCATTATAACACCAAGTTAAAATTTTCCCAATCGATTTGTCAATATTTTTAGTCTCATGAGTACTGGTGTAGGGGTTCCAATAAAAATCAATGTTGAAGTCTCCATGTCAACGGAGACCCGCAGTGTTTTGATGGTTTTTTGCCTGATGTCAGTATAGGTAAGGGCAATGGTGTCATGGCTTTGCGTCCAATTCCCAGCTGAAAATGAACGGATTATGCCATCAGAGTAGCGTTCAAACTTTCCATTCTCCCGCAATGTTAAAAACGAACCTGAAAATGGAGAGTCAGCCCAACTATCCAAAACAACTGGAGACTCTCTCCATTGCTTAGTTGCATTTTTTAGCTGTCTTGCCTCTTTGGGTATTGTGCATGAAAATAGACCCAATACACAGCATAAAAACAGAATCTTTAGCATCCACCAAAATCACTTCCGCATTCCCCTACCAATTTTAAAATATCCCCCTCATCTGCTTGTGAGGATAAAAATAAGGCAGGTGCCGAATAGCTGTATTTGTGTGACATTTCGATAATCATGTCTGGAATACCATCTGCATCAAGGTCTCCAACCCAAAGAATAGCTGTCATGGCGTCATCCAAAAATTCATGATCTACAATAACCTGCTCAATTTGCTTTCCGTTTTTAGAGCCCATAATAGTAAGTCTATAGGTCAGGGGTAGTTGATTTTCTTGAGTCACTTCTCCATCGGCTTTTAGTGTATAATCGCCAAGCTTGGTGGAATTGCCTATCAGTATTCTATTTGGAATATTATTAAAACTTTTCACGCGAAAATTTTCGGGAACAGTAATGCCGGAAAAAAGAAAGACTGAGGGACTTTTACTTTCGTCTTCAATAATAGTGGCATTTAAACTGTTTTCATCGTCATCCCAGGGGTCACGTACGGCTTTTACTTTTGCCCGAGCCTTCTTGCAATACATGCCATCCTCATCCTCATAAAGACCTGTCCAATCAGCTGTCTCAAAATCGCTCGGAACAAACCCGCCTGAATAAACGAAGCGCACATCATCAGAAACTTCGACCAATGGCTTTTGAGGAATTGTTTCTTGAACCTCACTGACTACCGCCGCCTCAGAACTAGTATCTTCTATTATTTTTTTACTGGAAGTGTTTTCTTCGGAGCACGCCAGCAAGAAAAAAGGCAGTGCGAACAGGTAATTTAATTTTTTTTTCATTAGGGTGAGTTTATGAATTCACTTTAAAGATAAACTTTTACTCTATATGATATAACTTAGCTACGGGTTCAATATTTTTAATGAATTAAAAGCATTTCCTACAGAAAAAGTCAATATATGAGTCCCTTTTTGGATCAACTGAATTTTCAATTTAGACTCATTTTTAAATAAAACGGCATGTTTTACCTGTTGCCCGAGCAGATTGATGACCTTCACATTTGAAAGACTCTGCTCATTGTTTGCTTCAATTTCATAAGTGTTTTCCGATAATTTTTTTATGACATAATTGTTGCTTAAGATGTCATGCTGAATAATTCCAGAGGTGTTTTCAAAAACAAGCGTATTCGCAATGGTGTCATTTCCACAAGGCCCATAACCGATAAGCTGAACCGTGTAATTGCCCGCTTGACCATATGTGTGTGATGGGTTCGAATCAGTTGAAGTAGTCCCATCTCCGAAGTTCCAAATGAAATTGTCAACATAACTTGTATTTTCTTCAAAAGAGGCAGAAAACGAAACAGGGTCAAGCGTGGTTTCAAACGAAACTTGTGCAAGAGAGTCATGATGCTTAAGCATCCATGTAGGGATACTATCTAAAACAGCAATCGCTGCTGCATTTTGAAGTATGGCCGCCGTTGGAGCGTCTAAACCCCCTAGAAAAGTTGAGCCAACTGGTGATTCGTGAAATACGGATGCGTAAAAGGTACAGGCGGCAAGATACGAACCGGTGGGTTTTGGATGTGAACCATCTCCGGTATAAAGACCAATAGTTGGATGATTGTCTCGTACGTATTTCCAAGCTATACCAACTGGCGATACAGAACCACCTGACGACTCTGCAAAGCGCAGATAGGCATCTCTTAGGCGCTCATTCATTTTGTCAAAGGTGTTTATTGAATCCCATTGTGGGTCACCATTTTCTCTACCCCAGGTCATAAAGAACATGGCCTGTGAGCAATCATAAATAGAGTGCACACTGTCTGCCAATTGAACAGCGTATGGAAGGGTTTGTGAATTCACCTGTCCATAAGGAAAAGAAGGCTCCTGACTTTGAGCTTGTAATACAACATAGTCCCAATTCGAGCTGTGCATTTTTTGATAGCTAACCGGATCATTGGCATGTACCTGCATGGTCGCACCTCCGTTTACTTTAGAGTCTATATAAGTAGTTTTTCCGAGAGAGCTGGATAAATCTTGGAACAGGCCAGGCATATCATTGTAGTACGTGTAACTGTTGCCAATGAATAGTACTGATGCACTATCCTGTGCATGAATAAGTGCCGGACTTGAAAATAAAAATAGGTAAATAATGAAGTTTTTCATGGTTGAATATTTAGTTCAGGTCACGCATTAAAGTGCCTTTTTTTTCCGCCCGTTTTAATAATCTTTTTAATGCTTTAGGAATGGGTAAATATAAAGCAATTTGTTCGAAGTTTCCCCTCATTACTTCACAGCCATATGAAATCCCTATTCGAACTTCGACTTGATT
>JABJEE010000304.1 GCA_018665005.1 Flavobacteriales bacterium | reverse complement strand
GTCTGATATATTAATGATTTCATCTATTTGGTTTGAATTTGGACTTGACTTGACCAAAATGGTTCTGCCTTCATCTAAAAAGGAATAATCAGTGCTTTCTGGAATCCATTCAAAATTGGCAACACGGTCAGGTGCGTATTTTCTGTATTGATTCATCACTGCATCATCTAGATTCAAATCTTTTTGAGAAAAACCCAATACACTTGAAAACATCAAGGTCAAGATGAAAATTGAAAGTTTAAAGAATGTCATATTTATGTGTTTATTTAAAGTAAATTAGCATCCGAATATTTAGTGAATCGAGTGTAGTGTCGATACTTTATAGACTGTCAAAAATAGGAATAAATGTGTGTATCAATAGCATGCTTCAAAATTGACAGGAATTAATCTTGTTCATTCTCTAAAAAAAAAGTATCTTTGCACCCCAATTGTAAAATTAAAATACACATTTATGAAATCTTATGAAACTGTTTTCATTTTAACTCCCGTTTTGTCTGAGGATCAGGCGAAGGAAGCAGTCAAGAAGTTCGAAAGTGAAATCAAATCTTTTGGTGCTAAATTACAGCATTCAGAGAGTTGGGGGCTTAAGAAATTAGCCTACCCAATTCAAAAGAAGTCAACTGGTTTTTATTTTCTATTCGAATTCGAGGCTGAAAACAATGTTGTTGCCGACATGGAATTGTTAATGAAACGTGACGAAAGAGTCCTACGTTTTTTAACAGTTAAAATGGACGCAGACCATTTAACCTACGCTGAGAGTAGAAGACAAAAATCAAAAAAGGCTCAAAAAACTGAAGCTTAATAACACTAAAAAATAAATTATGTCAAACGATATTAGATATCTAACTCCGATCAATATTGATATTAAAAAGGAAAAATATTGTCGGTTCAAGAAAAGTGGAATCAAATTTGTCGATTATAAAGATCCAAATTTCCTACTCAAATTATTAAACGAACAAGGTAAGTTGTTACCAAGAAGAATAACTGGTACATCTGCGAAATATCAATCTAGAGTGAATAAAGCCGTTAAAAGGGCTAGACACCTTGCCATATTGCCATATGTTGGTGATATGTTGAAATAAATCTCAATAAATTTTAAGTTATGGAAGTCATACTAAAAAAGAATGTGAATAAGTTGGGATATGCCAATGAAATAGTGAAAGTAAAGCCTGGATATGGACGAAACTTTCTTATTCCACAAGGATATGCCATTCTAGCTACGGCGAGTGCTAAAAAAGCCCACGACGAAATATTAAAACAAAAATCTCACAAAGAGGCCAAATTACAATCAGAGGCTCAAGAAATTGCGGATAAAATCGGAAGTCTTGATTTGTCGATTAAAACCAAAGCTGGAGATAATGGTAAAATATTTGGATCAATCAATACGATCCAGCTTTCTGAGGTTTTAAAGAAAGAAGGGTATGAGATCGATCGGAAATCTTTGAAAATTAAGGATGAGCCTATAAAGGAACTAGGCACATACCAAGCAGAAGTGAATTTATTTAGAGGTATCACGCAGGTGATTAGCTTTAGTGTTATCGAAGAATAGATTTTACTTTGAATGAAATTAAAAGCCCTTAGGGGCTTTTTTTATGCGCTAAATTATTTAGGGAAAGTTATACAGAATACAGTAATTCCTTCAGATGACTCTATGTTTAGATGTCCTTTGTGGTCGGCAATAATTTTTTTAATAATTCCCAATTTAACATTGATATTGGGGTTGAGTTTATCCTCAATAGATTGTATTCTATCTATTTCATGAATAACATCTTGATTAATCGTTATTCCGTTATGTTGAAATTGAATTTCAACAGATTCCTGTTTTTCAAAGCTGTTAATTTTTAAATATTTGTTGGTTTGGTCACTCACAAAGTTTTTTATGGAGAAAAGAACAAGGTTTTTCCAGAGCTGGAATAAGGTTGTTTCCGAACCGGTTATTTCTAATTGATCTGTAACATCGAAGGTAATATCAATCTCATCAAATTGATACTTGTAAACAGAAAGGACTGAGTCAATATTGTTTTTAAGATTTATTTTTGATTCAGCAGTATCAAATGATTTACGAGCTACTTTTGTTAATTCTTTGACTACATCTGCTGCCCTAGAACTTGTTTTGGATATCGTCTCTGAAAAACTGACTGATTGTTGAATTTTAATAATAATCTCTAGTAATTCACTCGGGTTTGCATGGCTAAGAATCTGGTCAATCTCTCTTGTTTTGTATAAGGGAAAGTTTGCATCAACAAATTTATTTGATAGATCAGAAACATCGTCTTTATTCACGTATTTTGATTCAAGAAACATGGAGAATTCGAGGATGTTTTTTCTTCTCTCTCTTCCACTTACAATTTTTTTAATTTTATTGGTCTTTGCAAAATCAAGAGCGAATTTTATATCCCCCTCAGAAAGTCCGCTTGAAAACTTTAGATCAATAATCTCAAATAAAATATCTTTTATTGCACTTGCCCCAGAATTAATAATACCAAAAGGAGTGTTGAGTTCATGTGAAATTGAACCCGCCAATTCTGCAAGTAAGGATTCTTTTTCATGTTCATGAAATTTATGAGTAAGCTCATTTAACTGTTTGGTCTTGTTGTGAACTTCATCCTCTAGTTTTTGATTTATTTCATATAGTTGTTTCTGTAGAAGTTCTTTTTGTTTTTGTTCTTGAATTTTATCTAAGCGACTTGATAAAAGGCGAGAGGTTCTCGTTAAAACCTTTGTTTGAAGCTCACTGAAATCACTCTTATCGCTTTTTTCAACAGAAATAAGTCCAAAGTTCTTATCAGAAATCTTGAGTGGAATTAATAGCTCTTTATTATTTTCAGAATTAGAGTTTTTGTGGTCAATAATAAATTTAGAGCTGCCAATTTTATTCATTATTTCATTCAAATAGTCATTGTTTTGAATATTTGCGATTTGAACCAAGTTGCCGGCTTCATCTTGAACACTGATTGAGCACTTGTCAAATTTTAATTCTTCAACAATGATCTTGGCAACATTATTAATGATTTGAAAAAAATCATTCTCATCGTGAAGAAATTGAGTGATTTTGTTAATCGTTATTTGTGTTTGCAAATCAAAGCTTTTCTTCTCTTCTGCTTTTATTTTATCGGTAATATCACTAATAAATGCTACCCCTTGGCTATTGCCGTTTGTATTGATCTTAGTAAAGGCTACTTCAAAGAACAAATCTGAATCAACAGCTTTCATCTTGTGTCTTTGGGTATTGTAATTGCTTTTCTCGTCTGAATAAAGATTCTTAACAAAGGCCAGTATATCTTTCTCTACAATGAATTCTAATAAATCTTTGATGTTTCTGTCCTTCAAAGAGCTTTCGAGTTTGAAAAAATTTAATGACCTCCTATTGTAATCTATGATTTCTCCATCCCAATTAAAAAACAATATTGAATCAACCGCATTTTCAATTACTAATCTGTTGTTTTGTTCTTTTAACTGTAAATCTGAAAGAGTTTTTTCCAATTCGCTGGTTCGTTCATCGACAAGACTTTCAAGGTGAGAAATCTCCATTCTAAGCTCAATACTTTGATGTTCTTTGGTGTATTTTTGTTTATTGAGTTTTTCTTCAATCTCTTTATTAATCTTAAAGGCCCTCAAGGCGTTTTTAAGTAGTCCCTTTTTTTCACATAATTCTCCAAAAGATTTATATACTTCTGCCTCAATATCCATAGATACCTGGAGAAGGGCAGGAGAACTTAGATTGCTATTCTCAGTAAAATCAATATCATTTGAAACATGGTGTATTTCCTCGATTTGGGAAATGGCTTCTTTTAGAATACTTAACGCTTCATCGGTTTTACCCTCTCGATTTAGACATTTTGAAATAAATAAAGTGTTGGTTATTTCAATACCTTTAGAATTATTCAGTATGGCATTGTTTTTACTTAATTCAAAGTGTGTTTTTGCTTCTTCAATTTGCTCATTACAGAAATAAACTTCTCCCAAATTACAAGTTACAACAGAATACATGAAGGTGTCTTCTCTGTTTAATAATTTGAGACATTCGGAAAAGCAATTAATAGCACTTTTATAATCTTTAAGTTTGGTGTGACAGTCTCCTGTGTTGTTTAAAGTTCTAATAATCCAGTCTTCTTCATTGAGCTCTCTACTAAGATCTAAACATTTGTTGTTTATTTCTAGTCTTTTGGTCTGATTGTCAAGAAAATCAAGAATAAAACCAAGTGTATGATAAACGTGTGCTAAGTTTTTTTTGTCTCCTATTTTTTCAAATATTTCAACGGCCTTATTAGAGTATTCATATCCCTCAGGGATTAGACCCAATAGTTGGCTAGAAAAGGCTAGATTTCTTAATGATTCTCCTATTCCTTTCGGGTATTTAAAGGCTTCTGCTTTTTTTAATGTTTGATTTGATTTGTAAAAACCTTCTTTAGGATCGTTTTTTCACAATATTAAGTGCTCAGCATTGAGTTTATCAATTTCTCCTCTAAGAGTTATTTCTTTAATCATTTGCTTGCCTCTGTTAAAGGTTAGAAATGATCATAAATACGGGTTATTCAATGCCTTTTTTGAAATTTAATTGGAGTAGAAGGTTTTGCTTAAGCTGTCTGGCATTGGATATGGTTTTCCGGAATTCACAATCTAGTTAATGTATATAATAGATTCTAATTTAAAGAATATTTAAAGATTCTAAAGGCTGCGAATGTAAAGTTTTAAAAGGCAGATTGTTAATAGTGAGAGATTCGTGATTTTTTATTTAACGAAAAAACAACGAACATTACCATTGAAATAGGGGGAGAGGGCTCATTGTCTCATGTATTTCAGACTTTATATCCGAAAGAGATTTTTCGTTGGTTGAGTTCATTAATGAGCGATCTATCATTGAAACGATTTGAGGTATCATTTCGCTGTGAATTCCTCTGGAGGTTATTGCTGCCGTTCCGATTCTGATTCCGGAAGTGACAAATGGAGATTCAGTATCAAAAGGAACCATGTTTTTATTTACCGTGATATCTACTTTTCCGAGTATTTCTTCTGCATCTTTACCATTGATGTTTTTAGATCGAAGATCGATAAGCATGCAATGATTGTCTGTTCCTCCAGAAATAATATCATATCCTTTTTCAATCAATAATTCGGACATGATTTTCGCATTGGATTTGACTCTCTTCATGTAGTCAGAATATTGTGTTGACATGGCTTCATTAAAAGCAACAGCTTTTGCTCCAATGACACGCTCCAAGGGTCCGCCTTGTATGCCTGGAAAAACGGCAGCATCTAATAGTGCTCCCATTGACTTGAGGTTTCCATTTTTCCATCTAAGTCCAAAAGGGTTTTTGATGTTATCTCTCATCATAATTACGCCTCCGCGTGGGCCTCGCAATGTTTTGTGAGTAGTGGTTGTAACTATATGGCAAAAGTCCAGGGGGTCGTTAAGCAATTTGGTGGCTATCATTCCAGCAGGGTGTGAAATGTCTGCCAACACAAGGGCCTCCACCTCGTTTGCGATTTTTCGGATTCTTTGGTAGTCCCAGTCTCTTGAATAAGCTGATGCGCCACAAATAATTAATTTAGGACGTTCTTTTTTGGCGATTTTTTCAAGTTGATCATAATCAATACGACCGGTTTCCTTATTGACGCCATAAAAATGTGCTTCGTATAATTTTCCTGAAAAATTCACAGGTGAGCCATGAGTAAGATGTCCACCATGAGATAAGTCGAACCCTAAGATTTTATCTCCTGCATTTAAACAGGCTAGAAAAACGGCAGCATTCGCTTGTGCTCCAGAATGAGGCTGAACATTTGCCCATGTTGCACCAAATAATTTACAGAGACGATCAATGGCCAGTTGCTCTATTTTATCAACTACCTCACATCCTCCATAATATCTCTTGCCTGGCAGACCTTCAGCGTATTTGTTAGTAAGTATGCTACCCATAGCACTTATAACTTCTGGGCTTGCATAATTTTCAGAAGCGATTAATTCAATACCCGTAGTTTGTCTTGTCTTTTCCTCTTCGATTAGGGCGAAAATTTCCTTATCTCTCAATTTGTTTATTTTTTTGGATAATTTATATCGAATATCCGTTGCAATCCGTCTTTGAGAGAGGTGTCCGGTTTATATCCCGTTAACGTTAGTAATTTTTTAGAACTTCCAACGCGTCGTTCAACTTCGTAATCGTATCGTTTTTTTGGCGCATCAAGATAAGTGAGCTTTGAATCTGAATTTGTTATGTCTTTTATTTCAGTTGCCAATTCGGATATGGTCCATTCACATTCATTTGCGATATTAACAATGTGAGATCCTTTTATACCAATTAGTTTACAACATGCATTAATAGTGTCTTCGATATAAGTAAAGTCTCGGGTTTGATCACCACTTCCAAAGACAGTAATGTCTTCTCCATTTTTACATTG
>JABJEE010000303.1 GCA_018665005.1 Flavobacteriales bacterium | reverse complement strand
CATAGATGGTTGAACTTTGAAACAGAACTTCAATCCTACTTTCTTAAAAACAGATTTGTACATCTCGGTATTCATTTGAAATCTGTTTTTAGCACCCAGCCTCTATTTGCAAATTATACTGCATCTTTACTTTCAGTCCCCTACTTTGATGTGCTGCCAGATATGAATACCTTTTTTTTACCTGAATACCGTTCTTCTCAATTTTTCGGATCAGGACTTAATGTGGTCTTTTCATTGAAGAAAAAGATTGATTTGAGGTTCGATTCTTATTGGTATCAACCTATTTTGAAACTATCAAAAAGTCAGAACGGGGTTTTTCAGACTGCAAAATTATTTACGGAATCGAATTTTTTATTGTCATCATCCTTGATTTATCATACGATTGTGGGGCCAATTCGGATGTCTTTGAATTTCTTCCCTGAACAAAAAGATCCTTTTGCATTTCAGATTAGCTACGGATATGTTATTTTTAACGATAAAGCAATTAGATAAAATTAAACGATAATGGAAAAAATAATTTGCGGTATTCAACAAATGGGAATTGGGGTTCCGAATGTCGAAAGTTCATGGTCCTGGTATCGAAAGAACTTTGGCGTAAATGTCAAGATCTTTGAAGAAGCCGCAGAGGCGCCATTAATGACAAGATATACAGGAGATAAAGTGCATTCTCGAACAGCTACTCTCGCTTTAAGTATGGATGGGGGAGGAGGCTTTGAGATATGGCAATTTACTTCACGTAATACGGAAAAGGCAACATTTGATATTCAATTGGGTGATTATGGAATGATTGCGTGCAAAATAAAATCTAGAGATGTTCATGCATCATACACGAATATGTTAGATAATGGTGTAGTAACAGCATCTGAAATCCTCCAAAGTCCAGATGGAATGGATCATTTTTTCGTCAAAGGACCTAATGGAAATATGTTTGAGGTAATCGAATCGAGGGATTGGTTTTCAAATACAGGTCATCCATCCAAATGTGGGGGTGTTGCCGGCTCCATTATTGGTGTGTCTGATATCGACAAATCTTTGGTTTTGTATAAGGACATATTGGGTTATGATGAAATTGTTTATGATCAAACAGATTCGTTTGTTGATTTGAATAGCTTTGAATCTGGAAACGGGAAATTCAGAAGGGTTCTTTTAAAGCACAGTAAACCTAGAAAAGGGCCTTTCGCTCGTTTACTGGGAGATACGAGTATAGAACTTGTTCAGTCCTTGGAAAGAACAGATTGCAGAAAAATCTTCGAAAATAGATTTTGGGGTGACTGGGGCTTTATTCATTTGTGTTTTGATGTACAAGGAATGAATGAGTTGCAAAAAGAATGTGAAGAAAAAGGTTTTCCATTTACAGTAGATAGTTCAGATACTTTTGATATGGGTGAGGCTGGAGGAAGGTTTTCTTACGTAGAAGACCCTGATGGAACTTGGATTGAATTTGTTGAAACACACAAAGTACCAATCCTTAAAAAAATTGGCTGGTATATTCATTTGAAAAAACGTAAACCTGGCAAATCTTTACCAAGGTTTATTCTTAAAATGATGGGATTGAATAGGGTAAAAGATTAGATTACTTTATGCCTAATGCTTGATAAATAACATGTTGAATATCTGTTCGTATATTCATGTCTCTAATTTTCCAATTACCCTGGTCTGGATGGACACGATTGGAAAGAAAAACAAAAATAATATCGTGCTCAGGGTCTGCCCAAGCTAAAGTCCCTGTGAATCCTGAATGGCCGAAACTGGTTGCTGAGGCGAGATAATCACAAGTTCCTCCTCCATTGTCTCGAGGACGATCAAAACCAGCACCTCTTCTGTTTTTATCGTATTGTTTTCTCGTAAAATCTTTACGGATTTCTTCATTAAAAAGGGTCTGACCGCCGTAATCCCCGTTCTTTAAAAACACCTGCATGATACTGGCTAAATCAGTCGCATTACTGAAAACCCCAGCATGGCCGCCGACCCCACCGAGCATTGCTGCTCCGGGATCATGAACATAGCCATGAATTAATTGCTTTCTAAAGTTGGAATCAAGTTCTGTGGGTACGATTCTTCCTTTGTCAAAGTAATCAAGTGGCAAATATCTTATATTTTGAAATCCTAAAGGTTCATAAATCATTTCGTGAACAAAGTCTTCTTGTTTTTTTTGTAGTATGGATTCAAAAACCTTCTGAGTGAAATAATAACATAAATCAGAGTATTTGTATTTTTTTGATCCAAGACTTGTATTTAGAATACGATCATACATGGTTTGCTCATAATCAGTTTTCAAGTATATGTCATCAGCAACTTTAAGATTATAAATAGAATCGGGAACACTTCGGTACAAGCTTTTTTTAAGCTGCCCCTCGCTCATGGTTTTCAAATAAAAAGGAATCCATGATTTTAGACCGGATTGATGCGCCATCATCTCCCGGATTTTAATTTTTGAAAAATCGGTATCACCCGTAACATTCTGAATATACTTGCCAAGGGAGTCATCAATGTCGAGCATACCTCTATATTCCAAATACATGGCAATCATCGTCGATGCGGCAATTTTAGTTATTGAAGCGATGTCGTATAGATCATCATTTTTTACTTTTTTAGAATTGATATCATAGGTGTGGGTGCCATAGCTCTTTCTGTATACGATAGAATCTTTTATGGCAACAAGTACTTGACAACCAGGAAATGCCCCTTCCGAAATCCCATTTAATGCAATTTCATCTATTCTATTAAAGCTTCCCGATGGAATTTTAGCATCCTTGAGGGATGAGAAGCTTAATCTCCCATTTGATTTGGTTTGCATTGATTCCTTAGAAGTAAGTTCAGGATTTGTGCCAATGGCACCAAAGAGAAGATGAGCTGTGGCGCTGATCGTTTTTTGGGTTGCGAATTTGCAATGTACGAGTGCGTCTATGTTTTGCATAGGTATATACTCCAAATAAGAAGCTGGACCATATACGACTGCCACAACAAATTCTTTATGAGACCGATTCAGTATCTTAAGATCATTAAGATATTTTTGAATTGAATCTGTTGGTTTGGGGTGAAATGAGACAATTAATACATCATTGAAGTCAAGGGCTTGGCCCTCTTTTTTTGGAGATGACAGGGATTTTGGGGTGATAGAATCGACATCGGTGAAAAGCTTCAAGTCTTCCCAAAGCACGTTTTTGTCTGCGCCAATGGAGAGGGTATTGATTTTTCTATTCAGTCTTCCAAAAGGAATCAAATCCGAATCATTTTTGATAACGTACAAATTGTTATCCTGTTGAACAGAATCAATAAGTATTGTATCATTCTCTAAATGCACTGATGAACCAGTTTGCGCAGTTATTCCTAATGCGTAAGTAATGCAACCTAAAAATAGTAGTGTTATTCTCATTAAAATTATTTTCTAAGCGAATCTAAATAGTTTTATCCTTTGTTCTTTGCGCAATAATTCAATTTGTTAACAATTCTTATTGAAAGTAAATCCTAATGGGTAGAAATATTCTTGAACTTACTTTTCTTCCATTTAATTCTGCCGGAATCCATTTCGGCATGCCTTTCATTAGGTTGATAATTTGATTCTTTAACTCATAATTCACGTTATCTTTAATTTTCACATCTATGATTTTTCCGTTTTCAGAAACGATGAATTCTACAGGCACCAATAGCTCATTTGTGTTTATTAAACTGTATAATTCATTTAATTTTAAGTTATGGGTAATGTATCTATTCATTTCTGAATAACCACCTGTAAATTCTGCTTCAATATCCGGAAAGTCTACTACAGGTTCAGTAATGTCAACAATTTTATAGTTTGGGTTTGTATTGAAGTTGATATCAATCCCTTTCACTTTCACATTGTTATTTATTGTTTTCGTTGTGTTTTTTGTGATTTGACTTGTCGATGAAACGTTCTTTTTAATATTTGTAGCTACCTGTTTAGAAACTTTTTTTAGAGGAATAACAGGTTTTTTAAGGTCTGTTTTTTTGGTTTTTTGAATCGTGAAATTTATTTCTACGGGCTCTACTTGTGCAAGCTCTTTTTGTAATTGATTCTTTTCTGAATAGGTAAATGCAGCGAGTACCATAGCTGAGGTGATTACAACACCTAGGTACACAAATGTTTTTTGACTACTGTTTTTAGGTTTTATCATATCTATTGTTTTGTGGATAATAATCAAAAGACATGCCATTAATAAGTGTAGTGTTGACACTAACATAAGATACGTAATTTTCATCAATTTTTCTAAATAACTTGTCAACAATGACATATATAATTGTTAGTAAAATCAGGGGCAATTATCTTCTGTATAGGCTGCATAATGTTTAATTTTGTTACAAATTGAAGCGTTAGCTTATAAATTTTTTTTATGGAATTATTCGGGAATTTTGGTTCCAATTCTGATTTGTCTTCAACAATAGGCTTGTCAAATACAGGAAATCAATTTTGGAATTTAACCCCTGCAGAATTGGTGGAAGACACCATCTTGCAAGGTGAAGGGTTGCTCACTGATACTGGGGCTCTAGCAATTGATACTGGTGAATTTACAGGAAGATCTCCCAAAGATCGTTTTATCGTAGAAGATGATATTACGAAAGACGCTGTTTGGTGGGGTGGTATTAATAAAGGAATAAGTTCAGCTCATTTTGATACCTTATATTCTCGTATGAAATCATATTTATCGGGTAGAGATATTTATGTTCGAGATTCTTATGCATGTGCAGACGACGACTTTCGAATGAATATTCGGGTTGTAACAGAGTTGCCATGGTCAAATATGTTTGCATACAACATGTTTTTACGACCTGATGAGGAGGAGATAAAGTCTTTTTCTCCCGATTGGAATATCGTTTGTGCTCCTGGTTTTATGGCAGACCCTGAAATCGATGGTACTCGCCAACATAATTTTGCTGTTTTAAATTTCAGTAAAAAAATGATTTTGATTGGTGGCACTGGGTATACAGGTGAAATCAAAAAAGGAATTTTTTCAGTATTAAATTTTGTCTTACCTCATGATCGGAATGTGCTTTCAATGCATTGTTCAGCGAATATAGGCGAGAAAGGAGATACGGCAGTGTTTTTTGGGTTGTCAGGAACAGGTAAAACAACATTATCGTCTGATCCTAATCGAGCATTGATTGGAGATGATGAGCATGGTTGGAGTAATGACACTGTCTTTAATTTTGAAGGAGGATGCTACGCCAAGACTATCGATCTTTCGAGAGATAAAGAGCCGCAAATATATGACGCGATTAAGTTTGGTGCCATTTTAGAGAATATTGGATTCAACAATGAAAGTTCAACACCGGATTATACTGATGGATCGATTACAGAGAATACAAGAGTTTCTTACCCGATAGATCACATAGACAATATTGTATTGCCTTCAAAGGGAAGTTCGCCAAAGAATATATTCTTTTTGACTTGTGATGCGTTTGGTGTTCTCCCTCCAATTTCAAAATTGACTAACGAGCAGGCAATGTATCATTTTATGTCTGGTTATACTGCTAAAGTTGCCGGTACAGAGGTAGGTATTACAGAGCCAACAACAACCTTTTCAGCATGTTTTGGTGCTGCATTTTTACCTTTACACCCGGCTAAATATGCCACATTGTTAGGTGATAAACTCAAAGAATCAGATACAACGGTTTGGTTAGTGAATACAGGATGGTCAGGGGGTAGTTATGGTGAAGGGAGCAGAATGAAACTTTCTTACACAAGAGCCATGATTACTGCTGCTCTGGAAGGAACACTGGATCGCGAAGAATTCAAAACGTTACCTGTCTTTGAATTGGCATATCCATCTTCATGTCCTGGAGTCCCTTCAGAATTACTCAATCCAAAGCAAACATGGTCAGATTCAGCTGCATATGATGAAACTGCTTCCAAATTGGCATCTAAGTTTGTAGATAATTTCGAAACATATAAGGAAGAGGCTGATGCCTCAATACTTGCTGCGGCACCAAAAGTGCTCGTTTAATTGTTTCAAATCCATTTCATACGATAATAAAAGCCCTCAGTAGTGAGGGCTTTTTTGGTTTTTGGTAAATATTTAAGCACAAAAAAAACCCTCAAAGAGGGTTTAAATATTTTTTAACGATTCTTTAGAATTATCGTTTGGCCATTGTTTCGTCAGAAACAGAAAGCTTTTTCCTGCCTTTTCTACGACGGGTAGCCAATACTCGGCGACCATTTTTAGTTGCCATTCTACTACGGAATCCGTGTTTGTTTCTTCTTTTTCTTAACGAAGGTTGGAACGTTCTTTTCATCTTATTTTAATTCAAATAGTTATACATTTGAGGACTGCAAAGATAGAACTTTTTTATAAATTTCAAATCTTATCGATAAAAATATTTAAAAAAATCCTATACTCGTTTAAACAACTATTTTTGTAAGCTAATTGTTGATCATGAAAAATAGTTTTACAATCTCAAATGAAGAACATGGAAATAGATAGAAAGAAAAGAAATTTAATGTATTTCTTAAAGCCCTATTTATGGTGGTACTTTATCGGTTGGATATTTCTAATACTGTCTTCCTCTGCTGGCTTGATGTTTCCTTATTTGATGGGTAAGCTTTTAGGGGCGGGTTCATCTTCAGCGGGAACTTCCGCGCCAAGTAGTATTGAGTTATTAAATTTTAATAATGCTACGGAAGTGGCTTATGGTTTATTCATCCTTTTTGGATTCCAAGCTCTATTTTCATTCCTACGTGTGGTTATTTTTAATAATGTGACTGAAAATGCATTAAGAGACCTCAGAAACACGGCCTTTGAAAGAATGGTTTTTATGCCCATGAACTTTTTTGATGTGAACAAAGTTGGGGAGTTGACAAGTCGGGTTTCATCTGATATAACGCAAATACAGGACACATTAAGAACCACTGTTGCTGAATTCTTTAGACAAGTCATTATCATTCTTGGAGGTGTTGCATTTCTCTTTTTTATTTCATGGAAACTTGCTCTTATTATGCTTGCCACTGTTCCAATAATGGCTTTATTGGCAGTATTTTTTGGTCGATTTATTAGGAAGTTAAGTAAACAGGCTCAAGATTTTGCAGCTGAATCTAATTCAATTATTGAAGAAACACTATCTGGCATTTCAAATGTTAAGGCATTTACTTTTGAATATTTTGCCATTAAGAATTATAAAGGCAAAACACAGGAAATTCGAAACTTAAACGTAAAAAGTGGCATCTGGAGAGGGTTGTTCGTTTCCTTCATTATTTTTTGTTTGTTTGGTGCGATTGTATTTATAGTTTGGCAAGGACTCATACTGACGCAGGGTCCTAATCCTGAACTATCGAGTGAGGGATTCTATCAGTTTGTTTTGTTTACCATCATGATGGGGGCCAGTGTAGGTTCTTTACCTGATCTTTATGCAAATATTCAAAAGACGTTTGGAGCCATAGAAAACCTCATGGTTATTATTAATGATGAAACTGAAAACGACGGAAAAGAGGGCAAATTGAAAAAGGGTATTGTTGGAAATATTTCTTTCAAAAATGTGAGTTTTAATTATCCTCAGAGGCCAGACATTTCTGTCCTTGAAAAGGTTTCATTAGACATTAGTAAGAATGCGCAAGTTGCCTTGGTCGGTTCCAGTGGTTCAGGAAAGACAACTATCGCAAGTTTGATTTTAAGTTTTTATCATGTTCAAAATGGCGAATTATTAATAGATTCAGAAAGAATAGGGGATTATGATTTGAAGTATTTACGGTCTCAAATGGCATATGTTCCTCAAGATGTTCTGCTTTTTTCGGGATCCATTTATGATAATATAATTTTTGGCAAGCCGAATGCGACAGATGAAGAAGTCATTGAAGCAGCGAAAAAAGCCAATTCTTGGGAATTCATTTCTTCATTTCCTGAAGGAATTAAAACAGAAGTTGGTGATCGAGGAATCCAATTGTCAGGAGGCCAGAAGCAACGCATTGCTATTGCCCGTGCTATTTTAAAAGACCCAACGATATTAATATTAGATGAAGCCACATCGGCATTAGATTCAGAGTCTGAAAAGCTTGTTCAGGATGCGTTGGAAATACTGATGAAAGGAAGAACTTCCATCGTTATTGCACACAGACTATCTACCGTTAAAAAGGCCGATCAGATCTTGGTTTTAGATAAAGGATCTATTGCCGAATCGGGTAAGCATAAGGAATTAATGGATAAAGATGGGATGTATGCAAGGTTGGTAAATATGCAGCAGTTAGATTCTAACGAATAGGAGATTCACTTCTATATTTCTTACATTTATACGACATAACTCTACAATATGAAGATTTTATTAATACTCGTAATAAGCGTTTTTACGAATAACTTTTTGGCTCAGAAAACATTTTCTTCAAAGTCAGTATTAGGACACGAATTAGGAGCTGCGTTTTCTACGCATGCGCAAGTGGTTGATTATTTTGAAGAATTAAACCGCGTATTTCCAAATAATTCAAAACTGGAAATTTATGGGGAGAGTCATGAGGGGAGAACTTTACAGCTCATGTTTATAGGTAGCGAAAACACAATAAAGAACCTAGAACAGGTCAGAAATTACCATATAAATACAAGTGTAAATGAGAATACACCAATAGTTTGGTTAAGTTATAATGTCCATGGAAACGAAAGCTCAGGTACAGAAGCAGCGATGGAAACTGCGTTGATTCTTTTAAGAGATAAAAAGGAGTGGTTAGATAATGTTTTAATAATAATTGACCCCTGCCTAAATCCTGATGGAAGAGATAGGTATGTTAATTTTTTTAAACAATATTCTACATTATCAAAAAACTCAAATATACGATCAATAGAGCATCAAGAGCCTTGGCCCGGTGGTAGGTTCAATCATTATTTATTTGACTTGAATAGAGATTGGGCATGGTTGACTCAAGTTGAATCTCAACAAAGAATAAAAAAATACAATCAATGGATGCCCCACGTCCATGTTGATGTTCATGAGCAAGGAATCAATGAGAATTATTATTTCCCTCCTGCTGCGGAACCATACCACGAAATAATAACGGATTGGCAACGCGAGTTTCAAGAATACATTGGTGAAAATCATACAAAATATTTTGATGCTAACAATTGGCTTTATTTTTCCAAAGAGATTTTTGATTTACTATACCCTAGCTATGGCGATACCTATCCGATGTATAATGGGGCCATTGGTATGACTTATGAACAAGCGGGTAGTGGTAGAGCAGGAATAAGTGTTGCGATTGCCAATGGGGACACTCTCACCTTAAGAAGTCGGGTGGCTCACCATGTAACAGCCAGCTTATCTACTGTTGAGGTAGCTTATAATCATAAAGAACAACTCATTTCGGAGTTTCAAACCTTCAATAATGATTTCCCATATGCCTATCAATCCTATGTGCTTTCAGGAGATTCTTTCAAGATGAATTCTTTGCGAAGACTATTGGCTCTACATGAGATTAAAGTGGGAAAACCAAAGGAAGGGAGTTTAATTAAGGGATGGTCTTATACCTCTCAAGAAAAGACGACTTATAAGGTAAAATCGAATGATATAGTTGTTTCCGTCGATCAGCTCAAAGGGCCCATGGTTAAGGTTCTTTTTGAACCGCAAACGTTCCTGTCTGATTCACTTACCTATGACATCACCGCTTGGTCATTGCCATATGCTTTTGGCTTAAACGCTATTGCCTGCGAGTCTCAGGTACCAAGTGAAAGTGAATTATCCGTGCCCAATGATTATTTGGTTTCGCCAATACCTATGAACTCGAAAGATGCCTTTGCTTATGTCTGCAAATGGAAATCTATGGAATCTGCGCGATTTTTAGAGAGACTCTTAAGTTCAAACGTTAATGTTAAATACGCAAAAAAATCATTTCAACTTGATGGGAATCTATATGATCCTGGATCTTTGGTTATTGCAAGGGGAGAAAATTCAGAGCTGAATATTGATTCGTTGCTCATTCAAGCATCAGCTGGGTTGGAGCTTCAAATTAACACCTGTCTTACAGGGTCCGTGGAAAAAGGAAACGATTTTGGTTCATCGTCTTACCGAGAAATTCAAAGTCCGAAAATCGGATTTCTTGCTGGAGAAAGACTTTCTCCTCTTAATACAGGAGAGATATGGCATTATTTGGAACAGCGCCTCAAAACCCCTTTTTTAATGCTAAGACCTAATGATATGGCAGATTTTGGAATATCTGATCTCGATGTCTTGATGGTGCCCGAAGGGAACTTGTCAGCTGAAATATCAGCTGAGATCCTGAGTTGGGTTAAAAAAGGAGGTCGCTTGGTTCTTTTCGGTGAATCGGTAGAAAACTTTTTAAATCAACTGTCAATAGAATTATCAGAACAATCTAACGAGTTTCATGAAATGAGTGAAAGAGATGAGCTAAGCGAAATGATTACTGGAGCTATATTTGATTGTGAAATTGAGAAAAAACATGCGCTATCTTTTGGATACGACTCTTATCATACTCTTAGACAAAGCGCCTCTCGTTATAGACTGAAGTCTGGTACATCAGTATTCGAGCTTCCCAAAAACACAAAACAGGTATCTGGTTTTGTAGGTTCTAGAGTAAAAAACGATCAAGGAGGAGCCCTTATTACCGGTCAGGAGCAGTATGGCAAAGGCAGTGTAACATATTTTATTGATAATCCATTATTCAGAGGATTCTGGAGTAATGGTTTACTCATGGTTGCAAATGCAATATATTTCGTAAATGATTAAGGGTTAAATCAAACCTTTTGACCTCAAAAACTCATCTAAAGATTCAATATCGGGGAATAATACATCCCTAGCTTTACTTCCTTGAAAAGGTCCGATAATACCCATAGATTCAAGCTGATCAACAATTCTACCTGCACGATTGTAACCTAATTTTAATTTTCGTTGTAAAAGACTGGCTGATCCTTGCTGATTCATTATCACTATTCTTGCAGAATCAACGAACATGGCATCCATTTCGTTCATGTCTATTTCGCCTTTGCTTTCACTTCCTTCTGGAACATATTCCGGTAAGATCAGTGCGTCAGGATAGGCCCTTTGGTCTCCAATAAAAGAACAAATTTCTTCGACTTCTGGTGTGTCAACAAATCCGCACTGAAGCCGAATCATTTCTGATCCTGTTGAGATAAGCATGTCCCCTCTACCAATTAATTGGTCAGCACCGGAGCCGTCCAGAATGGTTCTAGAATCAATTTTGGACAATACTCTAAATGCAATTCTTGCAGGAAAGTTTGCCTTAATCATACCCGTGATAACATTTACTGAGGGGCGTTGTGTGGCTACAATGAGATGAATCCCAATAGCTCTTGCAAGCTGAGCAATACGTGCAATAGGGTGTTCGATTTCTTTTCCAGCGGTCATAATGAGATCGGCAAACTCATCAATAAGAACAACGATGTAAGGGAGGTATTTATGGCCTTTTTCGGGATTGAGTTTGCGTTTTACAAATTTCTCATTGTATTCCTTTATGGTTCTTACCTGTGCTTCTTTTAAGAGTTCGTAACGGTCATCCATTTCAATACAAAGCGAATTTAATGTGTTTACAACTTTGGACGTGTCTGTAATAATGGCATCCTCTTCACCCGGTAATTTGGCTAAGAAATGGCGTTCAATTTTATTATATAAGGTGAGTTCAACTTTTTTAGGATCGACAAGAACAAATTTAATTTGAGAGGGGTGCTTCTTATATAGAATCGAAACCAAAATGGCATTTAAACCTACTGATTTACCTTGTCCTGTTGCACCAGCCACAAGAAGGTGAGGCAATTTAGTTAAATCAAAAACATAGGTTTCGTTTGTTATGGTTTTACCCATAACTACCGATAATTGTCCATCATGATTTTGAAATTTCTCTGATGCGATTAATGAACGCATACTCACCATGTCTGGGCTTGAATTTGGCACTTCAATACCAATGGTTCCTTTTCCGGGTATGGGCGCGATAATTCTTATACCGAGAGCGCTTAAGCTCAAAGCAATATCATCCTCTAGATTTTTAATTTTTGATATCCTCACTCCAGGAGCAGGAACGATTTCATATAAAGTAACGGTTGGTCCAACGGTGGCTTTGATTTTAGAGATGTCAATTTTATAATTAGAAAGGGTCTCAATAATTTTATCCTTATTGCTCTCAAGCTCTTCTTTGTTTACAGAAACTCCTCCTGAACCATACTCTTTAAGCAGTTCAACGGATGGTAGTAAATAACCTTCAAGATCCGCTTTTGGATCATATTCTCCATGTTCTTCTACCAGTTGATCTGCAAGATTCTTTTCACCTATTTCCTCAATATTTACGGTTTCTTCCTCTTCAGGTATTTCTATTTCAAATTCATCTTTTTCTTTAGTGTTTTCTTCTAATTCGTCAATTAATTCAGACTTATTTTCATTATCTATCTCCTTAGGAATGGGTTCTTCACCAGAAAAGTTTACCGTTTTGGAAATGACATCTTCTTGTATTTCTTCCTCTTTGATTGGGTTGATGACATGCATGTTTTCATCATTTGAGCTAATCTCTTCAGGAACTTCCTCTTCTTTATCTTTTTTCGGAAATAAATAATTAAATAATGCCGAGTAATCAGGATTGAATAGAAGTGTGGTAATGATATACAACAATACCAATGTTAAAGTTAGCGTTCCAATTTCTCCCAATATTTGTGTCATCCACTGGTTGATATGGAATCCAAAACTACCTCCTATAAAATTGACATTGTCTGAGAAATAGGCCAGAAACACGGAGCCCCACAACATGTAAAGAATGGTTATGGTAAAGGTCTTGCCTAAAGGAAGCAAAGCCTTGTCGTATAAAACTTTTACTCCTGTAAGAAAAAGTAAAAAACAGATGCCAAATGAAGTGATTCCAAAAAGATCATAAATGAGATAGTGGGACATCCAAGCACCAAATTTACCCAGCCAATTGTGAATTTCTATTTGATCGCCTCCAAATACAAAATCGAAAAAAGAAACATTAATTAATTTGTCTTGATCTAATTGCCAAGTCAACAGGTATGAAAAAGAGGCTATGGCTAAAAAGAATGAAAATAAAATAAAAAAAGAGCCAAAAACAGTGGCTATTTTCTGCGTATCAATTTTATCTAACCAAGTTTTTCCTTTCTTTCCCTTTTTTAAGGACTTTGTTTCACCCTTCTTTTTCTTAGAGGGGCTTTTCTTGTCTTGATTAACCGGTATAAATTCGTTCTCTTCCATTCAGCTTGAATATCTTACGAATATAAGTTTAAGATAGGAAGTATTTGGAGATCGCCAAACCATCTTTAAACACTGCTCTGTTAGTTATAAATTGAGTCTGTAAAATTGACTAGTTATCTGAATTTACTTTATCGATAAATTCGTCCATCGTTACAATTTCATAATCTTCAGGAATCATAAACATTGAGAGTGGAGGGTCGTACGATCGGTGAGATTCTAAGATGTATCTGTAGAGGCCATCATCATTGACGATATAATATAGAGTTGGAATACCTGAAAGACCTGAAAAGTTATTGAGGTACCTTGATGGGATGTTTTTTGAGTAGAAACAAATTAATTCATTCGCTAGCAACGGATGATTCATTATCGTTTTTTTACTTTTCAATCCTCCAATTTTTTTTATGCCACATTTCCTTTTGAATGAATAAAGACTGTCATTGTTCATGCTTTGTTCGTTATTCATTCGTATAGCAAATCCTTTATCATCAATTTCTAATAAGAGAATTGATTTCCCCCGAGTCATGTGTTTTAAACATTCTTGATATCCATTTTGCGAATCAAAATTGACAATTTTTAAAAGAGAATCTTTGGCGTATATGATCACCTTGTTTTCACTGTTTTCATCATCTGATGATAGCGGATTCATACTTGCGTCGACTTTGGTTATTTTATAAATAAGCTCTCCGGAGAACGAATTGGTTTTTTGACCAATCGTATTTTGACAGAACAAACTCAACAAAAGGAATACCAAAAAGTGTTTTTGTATCATACCATGAAAGTAATCATCAAAAATAAAGTAACCGTAAATTTCAGTGATTTTTATCAATTTGAAATTATTCGATGGCAAGCATACTTCGAATCGTTTTTGTTTTAAGGATTTTTAGTAGTTTCGTTTCTATAAAAAGTATAACTCGAAAAAGAGATGAATCTCCATATTGATAATGAAGTTGGATTACTGAAAACAGTAATATTAGGTATCGCAAATGATTTTGGAGGGACACCGTTGGCAAGTGATTGCTATGACCCTAAATCGCTTGAAAGTGTGCGGAATGGAAACTATCCTGTAGAGGAAGATTTGATCGGTGAAATGGAGCACTTTTGTGAAGTTTTGAAAAAACACAGTGTTGAAGTACTTCGTCCAGGTAATATCTTAGACCTCAATCAGATTTATGCGAGAGATATCGCTTTTGTTATTGAGGATAAACTTTTGATTCCTAACATCATTGAAGATCGTTCACGCGAGCTTGAAGCTGTTCAAAGTATATTTGGAGATATAAGTCAGAATCAGATATTAAAAATGCCTGATTCGGCACGAATAGAGGGAGGAGATGTTATCTTGAAAGATGACTATGTATTTATTGGATATTCTAAAGAAGAAGATTTTAACCAATATAAGGTGGCTAGAACAAACATAGAAGGTGTTGATTTTATCAGAAAACACTTTCCGAATAAAAAAATAATCAACTACGAATTAAAGAAATCCGATGAAGATCCAATGAATAGTGCTTTGCACTTAGATTGTTGTTTTCAACCAGTAGGTCGAAATGGAGCGATTATTTGTCCCGAAGGTTTTAAAGACAATAAGGATGTTGATGCTCTGAAGGACATGTTTGATCCCCATGAGATTATCTTGATTGATGGAAATGAAATGTATAATATGAATTCAAATATTTTTTCAATTTCGGAAAACATTATTGTTTCACAACCAGAATTTGTTTCCTTAAACGATCGCTTGAGGGCAAGGGGTTACACTGTTGAAGAAGTCTCTTATGCTGAGGTCTCTAAGATGGGCGGATTATTTAGATGTTCAACAATGCCATTAAAACGAATATGAAACAATTGACTTCTCACATTCTCATGATTGAACCCGTTGCTTTTCGATACAATGAAGAGACAGCCGAAAACAATTATTATCAAAAGCATTTGGATACCTTTTCTGCTGAGGAGGTTCAAATGAAAGCATTAAAAGAATTTAATGGGTTTGTTACTAAGCTCGAACAAAATGGCGTGCATGTTCATGTTGTTCAGGATTCAATAAGTCCAGATACTCCAGATTCCATTTTTCCTAATAATTGGGTTTCGTTTCATCAAGATGGCAGAGTTGCATTATATCCTATGTGTGCTGAAAATAGAAGAAGTGAGAGGCGTCCAGACATATTAGATAAATTAAAAGACCGTGGATTTAATATTTCTTCAATTGTTGATTTTTCAGTTTATGAAGCCGAAGATTTGTTCTTAGAAGGAACAGGAAGTATGATTTTAGACCGTCAGAATAAAATATGTTATGCAGCACTTTCTATTAGAACGGATGAGGGTATCGCTCAACAATTCTGTTCTGAATTCGATTATGAGCTCGTTGCATTTACAGCAAATCAAACCCATAATGGAGAGAGATTGCCGATTTATCATACAAATGTAATGATGTGTGTAGCGGATGAATATGTCATAGTGTGTTTGGATACAATCGATGACAAAAACGAACGAAAAATGTTGGAACAAACCATTTTGAAGTCAGGAAAGGAAGTCATAGAAATCACAGAAGAACAAAAAGGCAGGTTTGCAGGAAACATGCTACAGATTCAGGGTAATGAAGCCTATTTGGTTATGTCATCTTCTGCCTACAATAGCCTCAGCGAACCACAGATTGAGAGAATTCAATCATTTAACCCGATTCTTCATAACGATATAAATACAATAGAAGCTTGTGGTGGTGGAAGTGCGCGCTGTATGATGGCGGAAATATTTTTACCGTATAACTCTTAAGGAATAACTACGAAGTTGGTGTATGAAGTCCCTAAGTCATTAGTGCATTTTACGATATAACTTCCCGGAGAAAAATGATGCTGAACCTCTATGTGTTTTGTATGATTGTAATCGAAATCATACATAACTCGCCCATTTGAACTGAGTATTTGAATATTGACTTTAACATCTTTAAGTGCTTCAATATTTATATGAAATATTGAATGAGATGGATTTGGATAAATGATTGGTTTTCCGGCATTAATTGGTCCAGCCATTTCATTGAGATCTAGGGTTCCATTGTCAAAATTCCAGTTTGCTTTATTTGCACAATACACGTTTTGACCATTTTCAAGCTCAAGTTCAAAAACAATTTCATTGTTTGTATTGACTTCAGTGATAACACTGCCTCTATTTATAAGCTGATTGTTCCCGAAATTAATTAAGGTATTTCCATTTTCTAGACGTTGTACACTTCCAATGGATGGAGTAAATAAGCTATCTGGATGAACATATTCCCACAACTTGGTTGCTGTAAAGTCAGTAAGATTTAGTTTATATTCTACAGCTCTTGAGCGTTGAATTCCACCAGTATATAGGTCACTTAAATTCCCATTATCGTACAATAAGTACCTGTTACTATCCAAGCTTTTGATACAATGCTGCTTGGAAAACGGGTAATCGTTAGTGAAAATAAAATCACTTTGTTCTCCGCCAAAGCGCCAAATTATTTCACCAGTTATTCTGTTGATTTTTGTTATTTCAGAAAGGGTTCTATTTGAGATGAGAAAATTTCCATCCTCGTCAATTTCAATGGCATTACAGTGCAGGAAGTCAAAAGTATTGTTGCCAAGGGAGTTTAAAATTCCTGGATAATTCGAAAGATAAAAATGATCGAAGCTTGACCATTCGAATAATACATTATGGTCGTTGTCTAATTCCTGAATAGTCAATCCCTGAATGTTTTGATCCTGGCTTCCATTTGGAACAATGGTGTCCGTGGCATAAGGTCTTATGTCATAAGCGAAAAGGACATAGTTCCCAGAATTTAAAGCTAAAAAATCATGGTTGTCCGCAATATATCCGTTTTGACAATAGACACTATCCACAATGTTTTGGAGAGAATCCATAACAAACCAGCCTTTGGATTGTCTATCGAAAAATGTGATTTTGTTATTTTCATTTACCTACCAACCCCAGCCTTTAAGTCCAAAGTCTTCACTGTAAATTAATGCACCTGTAGAATCTACAATATTAACAGGTTTACTTGGTGGGCCTCCAACATGAAAAAATAAATTACCTGGATAAGGGTTGTTAAATATATTTACATTGTAATTCGGTTGTGCGAATCCAAACAAAGAGAACAAGCAAAATAATGTAAACACAAACTTGTTAGAAATCGAATTCAAATTAAATCTATTAATCTATTTCTAAAATTAAGATAAAATAGTGTAATGTGTATATTGAGTGAAGGTAATTCGTAAATTAAACGTCTATTAAAGAAAAACTTGACTACCGATGATTCAGATAAAAACCAATTTTCACAAACTATTATTTATTTTACTAACTACATTATTTTATTCCAATAATCTATCAGCACAAATAGAAGGAGCAAATTTATTCTCCATTGATCAGGTGGTTAATATAGATCTTGATTTCCCCCAAAGTGATTTTTGGTCTCAACTTGAGGATAATTACACCAACATGGATGTAAATGGATCCATTTATATACCGGCTAACTTGACCCTCACGGATGTTACAGGTACTTATACTTTTGATAGCGTAGGGGTTCGTCTGAAAGGGAATTCTAGCTACGGTCATCCAGGAGATAAAAAATCATTCAAAATAGATTTTAACAAATTTATTTCAGGGCAGAATTACGATGGTATTAAAAAATTGAATTTCAGTAATGGATTTAAAGACCCCACTTTTATGAGAGAGAAATTATTCTTTGATGTTTGTAGAATTCATGGAGTCCCAGCCCCAAGAACCAATTTTACCACAGTTACCTATAATGGCGAACCATGGGGTTTTTACACTTTGGTCGAGCAATTGGATGATCAATTCTTAGATTGGAGGATGCTTGATGATGGCGGTAATCTGTTTAAAGCGGGCTCTAATTTTTCCGGAGGAGATGGCGAGGCGAGTTTAGAATATTTGGGTAGCGCACAAAGTGCTTATGAATCATCTTATGAGTTAAAGTCCAATGAAAATGCAAATGACTGGACGGATCTCATAGAGTTCATAGACTTTATTAACAACACCAATGATTCAGAATTTGAAACGAATCTTGCATCCCATATTGATCTTGGTCCATTCTTGAGCTCTGCTGCCTTGGATAATCTATTTGGCAATTTGGACAGCTACACACAATCAGCAAGAAACTACTATTTATATCACAATTTGGGAATGGATAAATGGCAATGGATTAAATGGGACGGCAATGAGGCATTTGGAAGCTACGGTTTTATGGGTCCATTAAATCCATCAAATTTGGATATTTATTATTTTGCTTCAAATCGACCATTACTGGAAAGGGTTTTCGCAAGTCAGGCATTGAAGTCTCAGTACACATCTGAAGTATGCCTGTTGATAAGTACTATTTTTAATCCGGATTATTTAAACCCAATGATCGATGACTTAAAAGAACTTATTAAAAATGATGTATATGCGGACAACAACAAAATGTTCTCTAATGCTGATTTTGATACCAATATTGAAACTGATTTATCTGGAGGTGGCGGTGGGCCGGGGCCTGGTGGTTCTATTGAAGGATTGAAATCTTTTATTCAGGAACGATACAATTACCTTACAACAGCTGTGGATTGTGAGCCCTATGCAGGTATTGAGTCAGTGTCTTTACAAGAATTATCTATATACCCCAACCCAGGCACTTCTTTACTTTCCATTAAAGGAATCCAATCTTATCCGTGTCCTTATGTATTAAAAGGATTAGATGGTGGTGTTATTGAATCTAAAATATTGTTTGGATCAGAACAATTTATTGATGTTTCAGAATTGGAAAGCAACCTATATTTTCTCGATGTCGATGGTCATGTTCTGAAGCTAATCAAGCCATAAGCTATAGCAATAATATAAGGTCTCATTTTTGAATGGGGTTGATTATAAAATAACTCCAAATTGAGGCAACCTTCAGCACTTTGATGTTGTTATATATATGCTAACCAAAACTATGATCATGTTATTCGATACAAAAGTATCTGTAAATCCATTTCCTGTGGTCGCGCTTAGATTGAATAGAAGACGTGTATTTCATGATTTTTTTATTGGGAAAACCAAGCATTTAATTGCTCATCCGAAACTTCATATTTCTAAAACCAAACCAAACAACTATGAAAGGCTTACTATTCTTTTTATTCTTTCTTATTTTCTGTTCAATACATGGTCAGAAAAACCTTGAAATCATTCAACACTATCTGTCTAATCAAATCGATAATGAATCGATTCGAAAACAAAATTTTAAGGATTTACTGATCACAGATGAAAGCTATTCAAGTCAGGTTGAAGCTGATCATATATATGTGAATCAAACATTTGATGGTATTGAGATTTTGAATTCCGGAGGTGTTTTTGTCATTAAAAATAACGAAGTCATTTATTCTAAGGTGCAGCTTATTACCGATATTCAAAATAAGATCAAGACAAGTCAATTTGCTATTTCTGCAAAAGACGCCATAAACTTTGCTTTAAGGAAGGTAGGCGTTTCGAGCAGCTCAAATCATAAGATTATTGAACAGAAAGGAAACTTATTTCTTTTTGACAAAGGAGATGCTTCTATAGAAAATATTCCGGTTGAGTTGGTTTTTGTTCCAACAAATTCCGATACATTTCCAATTCATCTTGCATGGGAATTGAGTATTTATGAAAAATCTCAAAAACACTGGTGGAGTATTCAAGTAGATGCCCTTAATGGAGAAGTTTTAACCTTGAATGATTGGGTTGTCGAATGTACATTTG
>JABJEE010000302.1 GCA_018665005.1 Flavobacteriales bacterium | reverse complement strand
TGATAAGAAAGAGTCCATTCTTTAAATACCTATTTCCAATTAATTCGATAATCAAAAAGAACTCATTCAAAAATGAACGAGTTAAGTAGGGAAACCATTTCAGATTTCATATGACGCTGTTCAACGAAATCAAATTAAGTTATAATCTTTTTTTTTGCTTTTACAATAACGAATAGCGAGAAATATTTCACCAAAATGCCCCCTATTATTTTTGCAATTTTGAGTAAAATTTAAGATTTTTAAGGTCTAAACACGTACACATGAAGTCTATAGTAGTAACCATTTCTTTTCTTTTTATTTTCCTAAGTCTAAACAGTCAAAAAACTTACCGTTGGTACCAAGACGGAAAAATCGTCTTTGAACTTTCAAATCAAATCAACCAATTCAAAACTGTAGACGGTTTCGTCCCTAATGAAATGTCTCCATTCAGTCAACAAATGATGGCGGCATATGACATTCAATCACTACGACAACTTCATCCGGGAATTAATGATCCACACCTCATTAGAACTTATGAGGTTGAATTTGGTGAAATTGGACTTGTGGAAAACCTCATTCAAGATATTCGACAATCAGTTAATGTGGTTTATGTTGAGAAGAAAGAATTGCATGAATCTTTTCTCACCCCTAACGACCCTTATTTCACGAACTCATTTAACAATGGTATGTGGTGCTTGTATCAAGTTAATGCTCCCCAAGCTTGGGATATATCGACTGGAGATGCCAATGTGGTGGTTGCAGTCACTGACAATGCTATTCAAATCAATCACCCAGACCTTGTCAATAAGGTGGTGCCCGGTCGAGATGTTGTAGATGATGACAACGACCCTTCACCTTGTGGTGGAAATGATGGATTTCATGGATCTCACGTTTCGGGAACTGTAGGCGCTGAAACCAATAACAACTTAGGTGTTGCGTCGCTTGGCTATAACATCAGTGTGATGCCGATAAAGATTGGAAATTGTTCTACAGGTGCATTAACAGGAGGTTATGACGGAATAATCTGGGCTGCAGATAATGGCGCAGATGCTGTAAATATGTCCTGGGGAGGCGGAGGATTATCAAATTATGGTCAAAATGTATGCAACTATGCTTGGAATGCGGGAGTAATATTAATCGCAGCTGCAGGAAATGACAATACAAACCAGCAGTTTTACCCGGCAGCATATGACAATGTAGTCAGTGTTGCAGCAACAACAAATGGTGATGCCAAATCAAGTTTTTCTCAGTATGGAACATGGATAGACGTTTCTGCTCCCGGTTCTCAAATTTTAAGTACCAATGAGGGTACTGGTTATTCTATGTCACAGGGTACCTCCATGGCTTCCCCAATGGTGGCAAGCTTAGTTGGTCTAATGATCTCTCATGCTCCATCCGCTTCACCATCAGATATTGTGGGTTGCTTACTCTCATCTGCAGACAATATAGAATCAGCAAATCCAAATTATCAAGGTCAACTTGGATCAGGAAGAATCAACGCGGAAGAGGCGTTGATTTGCTTAAATGCATTTACATTTAGTTTAGATGCGGGAATTACCAATATCTTCTCACCCGAAGGCCAGTTGTGCACTGCCACCGTTAATCCTGAATTCGAATTGCGAAACTATGGAAGTCAGACATTAAGTTCTGTTACCATTACCTATCAATACGATGGAGGAACGAATCAAACCATTAACTGGACCGGTTCTTTGGCTCAGTCTGAAGTTGAAACAATCTCCTTGCCCACAGAAACCCTGGGAACAGGACCGCATACTTTAACTGTTTCCTGTACGTCACCAAATGGAAGTGCGGATCAAAACAATTCTAATAATAGCCAAAACACAAGCTTTAATATCATTCCCACAGGTCAGATTGCAACCATAGAAGTCACGACAGACTGCTGGGGTTCAGAGGTTCAATGGAATATTACAGAGCCTGGAGGAACTGAAATCCTAGCTACTGGAGGTCCTTACACAGATATAACGGGTGGAGAAACCTATCAAAGTGATGTCTGTCTTGCAGCGGGATGTTATGTCTTTACCATTACAGATGGTTATGGAGATGGCATGCACGGAAGTCAATACGGATCATGTACAGTGGATGGATCATATAATATATCAGAATCAAGTGGGAATGTTGTAGCCGAAATACAGGCTGCCAATTCAGACTACGGAACAGAAGAAATCAATAACTTTTGTATATCCTCTAATCTTTCCTATGATATTGGTGTGAGTCAAATTTTAAATCCTGAAGGGACAATTTGTGATGCTTCAATAGAAGCGCAAGTGGTCCTATTTAATTACGGCTCTCAATCCGTATCTTCTGTAGATTTAGATTACGATTACGGAGGAGGTGTCCAAACAATGACCTACAATGGGAGCATCCCATCAGGATCATCGGTTACCGTTACCCTACCTGTCTACAATGGAAATGGGGGTGCATCCACATTTAGCATTACGACTTCAAACCCTGATGGCAATCCGGATGCCAATGCACTTAACGACAACATGACATCAGACTATTATCTCTATGACACTTACGTTGGCTTGCCTTTTACTGAGGATTTTGAATCCAATAGCTTTGCAACGAATGATTGGTATATGAGCAATTCTGACAACGGTATTACTTGGGAAATTGTTTCTGTGGTAGGAACGAACCCAGGGGATAAAGCAGCGAAAATGGATTTTTTCAACTATGAGAACGGTGATGAAAGAGACGGTTTTCAGACACCAGCACTTGATTTTGGTTCATACAACAATATTGAGATGTCCTTTGAACACGCTTTCAGAAGATATAATCAAGAATCTCGAGATTCTTTAGCGATTTTGGTATCGACAGATTGTGGAGCTACCTTCCAGTATTTAGCGAGTTACGCGGAAGATGGTACTGGTTCCTTTGCAACTGCATTTACCTCTACAGTTGAATTCGTTCCTGTAGCAGGAGATTGGTGTATGGGAACGGTTGGATCCGATTGTTTTATCATTGATTTGAATGCCTATTCTGGAATCAGCGGCGTGATTATAAAATTTGAATCTGTGAACAACGGAATCAACGGTAATAATCTGTTCATTGACAACATTAACATTACTGGGGATGCTACAAACACACCTCCGTCAGCATCGTTTAATCCACAAAATCCATCTATTTGCTTGGGTGATGTGATTCAGTTTAACGACAACTCAACAGGTGGAGTGAATAATTGGAACTGGAATTTTGGTGATGGAACAACCAGTACGGATGCCAATCCTTCTCACCAGTACACGAATTCTGGTACGTATACTGTTTCTTTAACAGTAGGTAACAATAATGGAACCAACTCGACATCAGCGACAGTGGTGGTAAATGACCTGCCTTCTGTATCGCTGACTGCACCAAACAATACAGTCTGTAGCTCAGCGGCACCATTCAATCTTCAAGGTTCTCCTTCCGGAGGTAATTATGCTGGACCAGGCATGAGCGGTGCTTCCTTCAACCCATCAAATGCTGGACCAGGAACACATACCATCAGCTATACCTACAGCGACAACAATGGTTGTTCGGCATCTACTCAAATCACAATCACTGTTGAAAACGGACCAAACGTATCTTTAGTTAGTCCAGAGTCGGTGGCATGTCTGACAGACAATGCATTCAATCTTCAGGGTTCTCCAGCAGGAGGAACATATGTTGGACCTGGAATAAGTGGGAATGTCTTTACACCTTCATCAGCTGGGATAGGAACCCATGTCATCACCTATGAATACACAGACAACAATGGGTGTACTGGTTCAAATGAGGTGGTGGTTGTTGTAGAAGATTGTACAGTGGGTATTGATGAAATTCTTCTCAATAACCTCGTACTCTACCCCAATCCGAATACCGGTCGTTTTACGTTTTCAAAAAGCCTTAATGGAGCACAAATTAAAATACTGAGTATTGAAGGCAAACTCGTGTACAGCAATTTGATGACAGCAGAAAATAACTGGATTGACATTAGTCAAACAGAAAGTGGTGTTTATCTATTAACAATTGAGTATAAGGAATATGAAAAAACCTTAAGCTTTATAAAAAAATAGATCAAACTATTTTCGTAAAATACTTTTATAGGTCAAAACGTATTCTTTGTGCGCCATTCGTCTTTTTCGTCTTGCGTCCAAAACTCATCTGGTGTTTGATCAATGCCTATTGTGGTAGGTGGACGGTCATAATTCATGGCATATGTAAGGTTGGGTATTTTGGTGTCTAAAGGTATTTTGTCATATCCAAAGCCACCTATTATTTTATCAAAGGTTTCATTTCTTTGTACTTGGGAATTTGTGTAAATCGATACCCAGCAGTTCGACGTCATTTTTATCCGCCACCCATTACTAAACGAAATCTCATATAGGAGAATATCATATTGATGCCTAGAAAGGTATTGAAGTAATTTACCTGTATGATTTATCTTTTTCTTCATCCTCCGAATAGGATGTTTTGTTCCCTTCCTTTGCCTTACACCTGTATTTTTCTGATAAACCAACTCCATACTCGAAATTTTCAAATACTTGAAATGCATGAGGTAACCCAAATAAATAGAAGCATCATTCATCGTTAGCGTGAAGCTTTTATAATCTGATTTCAGACTAAAACAAGAAACATTTTCAATAATCATTAGGATAGAATCAACATCGATAGATAAACCAAAAAAATAATTTTTGTTACAACAATGATTTATAAATCATGATCGTATCATTTTCTAATCAACCAAATGAAAACTCTTATTCACTCATTTACAATAGTTTAAAATATTATTCTTATATTCATATTGCTAACTATGAAACTATTATTCTCACGGTGCAGAACAGTACTACTGTTTTGTTGCCTCTTTTTTAATGCTGAATTCGGCATTGCTCAAACTTCCGTTGCCCACGATTGGAACGAAATATTACTTGAAGCCATACGAAATGATTTTGCGCGTCCCACCGTACATGCTCGAAATCTTTTCCATCATTCAATCATTGCTTATGATGCTTGGGCAGCATATGAACCACAATACGATACTTACTTTTTAAGAAAAACAACACATGGATATTATTGTGATTTTTCAGGTATTAATATTCCTTTAGATATTGAGAGTGCTCGAGAGGAGGCCATCTCATATGCTTCTTATTACTTTATTAAATCACGTTATCAAAATTCTCCAGATTATTTCCACACTTATAATTTGATGTATAACTATATGGCCCAACATGGATACAACACCAATAATTTAAGTACCGATTATGTTAATGGAGGTCCTGCTGAATTTGGAAATTACCTGGCCCAAGAACTGATAAATTATGGATATGGTGATGGTTCAAATGAGCTTCTTAATTATGAAAACACCTATTACACTCCAATAAATCCGCCGCTTGTAATGGATGATCCTGGTAACCCAGACATTATTGATCCAAATAGATGGCAGAGCCTTACCTTGGACTCAGCAATTGATCAATCTGGAAACAATGTGCAAAACACAATTCCTTTTATATCTCCTGAATGGGGAGTAGTTGACCCATTTGCATTGAGCCCAAGTATGTATAATACGCTTAGCCGAGATGGACAATTTTATAATGTCTATTTTGATACCGTTCAACCAGCATACCTTAATCCAAATGATTCCTCATCCTGGGATTCCTTTTACAAATGGAACCATTCCTTAGTCAGTATATGGCAATCACATCTTGATCCATCTGACGGAATCAACTGGGATATTTCTCCAGCGTCAATTGGCAATAACACCTGGTACCCAACTGATTCCAGTGAATACAGTGCCTTTTATAATTTACTAGATGGTGGTGATCCCTCTACCGGTTATACCGTGAACCCTATTACAGGACAACCCTACACACCTCAAGTTGTTTCACGTGCAGATTATACCCGAGTTTTAGCAGAGTTTTGGGCAGACGGAATAGACTCAGAAACACCACCTGGACACTGGTTTGAAATTTATCATTATGTAAGTGATCAACCCGCATTTGAATGGAAATGGAAAGGTTTGGGACTACAACTTGACAAACTCGAATACGATGTTAAAGCTCATCTGGCATTAGGTGGAGCCATGCATGATGCAGCTATTAGTGCTTGGAGCTTAAAAGGTTATTACGATTACATTCGCCCTGTGTCATCTATTCGATACATGGCCGGAAAAGGTCAGAGTTCAGACCCATTACTACCGAGCTATGACCCACATGGAATTCCACTTCTCCCCAACTTCATCGAGCTCGTTGACTCACTAGACCCTCTGGCAGGTGCTGCATATGAACATGTCGGAAAGATCAAATTGTTCACCTGGAAAGGTCATGAGTACATAAATGATCCTTTGTTAGATGTTGCAGGGGTTGGATGGATTCTTGGTGAAAATTGGTGGCCCTACCAGAGACCGACTTTTGTTACCCCACCGTTTGCGGGATTTGTTTCAGGACATTCAACGTATTCAAGAGCTGCAGCTGAAATCATGGAGAGCATCACAGGCTCACCCTATTTCCCTGGAGGTTTGGGTGAGTTTTTTGCCACTCAAAATGAGTTCCTTCAATTTGAAGAGGGACCAAGCACAAATATTACACTGCAATGGGCATCCTACCGTGATGCTTCCGATCAATGCAGTTTAAGTAGGATTTGGGGTGGTATACATCCTCCAATTGATGATATTCCAGGAAGAATAATTGGCGCTCAAGTCGGTGAAATCTGTTTTAATAAAGCAGATTCCATATTCTCGGTTTCTCAACCTGCTTTAGTATACAGTAGCATCAGTGATACCATTATTAATTCTTTTGATACAGGCTCAAGTATCGGCATCAATTTGACATTTAATGTTCCTATGGATAGTTCAGGTTTACCACAAGTTGAATTATCACCAGTGAGCTTATATCAAGTATTAACCTCAAATCAAATGTATTGGATTGACTCATTTCAATTGCATATTGGATTTGACATCAATAATACTATTCTTGAAGAATTTACATCATTAATTAAAATACAGGGAATCGATGCAGGTAATGGGATGCATTTATCGGAAATTAATTTAGAAAACTATTTTTTAGTTGACACCAAGCTACCAGAAATCACTTCGATATCAAATGGAAACTCTATTCTTTCTGATATAGATATACCTACAGGCTATCAAGCACTTATTCAACTCGACGAGCCTTGTAATATAAATCTAATACCGGACTTCTCCTTTTCTGGGATAAATTATTTAAATCCTACTATTACCACAAATACACCAAATTCGGCTTGGAACTCAACTCAAGAGTATCAAGCGTATTTTAACCTAGCTGATTTTAATGAGAATGTAGCAGCTGTAGATGTGTTGGTTCAAAATATAGAAGACATTCACGGCAACCCCCTACTCAACCCAAATAGCAACAGTATTTGCAGTATAGATACAAAAAACCCAAGCGTATCAGAAGTCTTACTTTCCGATACCTTAATCAATATTGAGGACCTCAATACCAATCCTCAAGTTGAAGCTGTTATCTATTTCGACGAAGTAATGGACACCTCAATTATTCCTGAATTTTCGCTGTATGACGGCACAAGCGTACATGCGAGCATTACAATGAATCCTTTTGAAACTTTTTGGATGGATTCGTCAACGCTAAATACCGAGCTATGGGTCTTAAGCGACACCAATGATTTTATTCATCTTGATTTAATATGTTTAGGAGCTAAAGATTTACATGGGAATATAATAAATGACACTATTACACCATCAGATTTATATAGTGATTTAAAAGGACCACATGTCGAATATTCTCTTCCCGTTACGCCCTTACTATCAGATGCATTGATTGGTAGCAATCTATATTATGTTGACGTGTCTTATAATGAACAAATGGATCCTGGTACAATTCCATTAATTATTCATGAATCAAACGATGACCTTTCTGGATCGATACAATATAATTTTATTGAAAGTCATTATTTAGATGACTTCAACTACCGGGCATTCTTCAACATTATGGACGAAAACATTGAAGTTGATTCAATTGATATTGGTGTAATACACGGTAGAGACTTTTCGGGAAATGTACAAGCTGAATATTCAGAAGATTTCTTTGTTTCACTTGACACAAAGAACCCAAGCATCATAAATTTTAGTACAAGTACAAATTCATTAGCTATCGGAGATCAACTGGACATATCCATATCTTTTGATGAAGAAATGGATACCAATCAAATTGTTGAATTTCAATACAACCCAATCATTACAAGTCCGGTAGAGCTTTCACAGACGAGTTATGCTTGGGCAGATTCCGCAAATCTGAATGTGCAATATGCGCTTGTAAATTCAAATGCAAATCCATATTCATTTGACTTGAGTATTGTTGAGGGGACAGATAAAGCCGGAAATCTATTGATTCCATATGGCGTTGATTCAGTATTTTCCATACCTGGCTCATTGGGTATAGAAAATGAAATGGAATCAATATTACTTTATCCCAATGTAATTACAAGTGGGGACAGAGTCGTCATCAAGGGAAATCCATTTATTAAAAATATTGACTTAATCGAAATTTACAACAGTGAAGGAAAGCTCTTGAAAAAAGCAAAATTTCATAAAGATGGAGCATTTTGGTATTCAACACCACTTCATTTTGAGCCTGGAATGTATTATGTCCAAGTGAATAATATGACCCGAAAATTATTAGTGCTATGATCAAAGTGATTTGGACCATATTGTTTCTAATTTGCGCTTTGAATCTGCAAGGGCAAAAGCTGATTGATGTCATTGCCAACCATGACATAAATGAACATCAAAATTTCACCTTAACTAATGTTAACGGGATGTCATTTTTTGATTTTGATGAGGACGGATGGGACGACTTAACCTATCCAATGGAAAATGATTCTATTTTATTTTATAAAAACATTAATGGTACGCTTACTCAAATAGATTCATACTTATTTGCCTCAGGTACAATTAGACAAATGCTCTGGGTAGATTATGACAACAACGGAACACTTGATTTGTGTATTTCGTATGAAAATTCAGAAGTTAAATTATACCAGAATGATGGAGCGTTTAATTTTACTGATGTATCTATATCAGCCGGCATTTACCCGACAGTAACTACTCCCTATGGATTTAGCTTTGCGGATCCAGACCAAGATTCTGATTTAGACTTGTATATATGCAGCTATGATCCTAACAATTCTCAAAATAAATATTTTGAAAATCAAGGAGATGGGAGTTTTATAGATAAAACAACTTATTTCAATTTGGGTAATGGTGCTCAATCGTCATTTATGGGTGTGTGGTTTGATTATAACAATGATCAAAATATCGACCTTCACGTTATTAATGATCGCATAGGAGGTAATGATGCACTTTATGAAAATCAAAACGGAACATTCAACGATATTGCAGAATCTTTGGGAGTACTGAATACAGATCAAAACCCAATGACATCATCAATATCGGATTACAATAACGATGGATTTCAAGATATTTTTGTAACCGATTTCGGAGTTGATTCGACTGCATCCGGTTTGGGACCATTTCGTTATAAGCTATTTGAAAACCAAAATGGAACTTCTTTTATTGATCAAGCTGCTGCAAAAAATGTTGATGCTGATGTTTTTGGTTGGGGTGCGTTGTGGGTTGATTACAATAATGACTCATACGAAGATCTCTATGTTGCGACAGGCAATAACTTTGGTGTATTAATCCCAACAATGCCCTTGTTTTACAGAAATGAAGAAGGAAATACTTTCACACCGATTACCGACTCCATTATCGGTGATGTTCTAACCATCTCATTTTGTCCTGTAAAAGGCGATCTAAACAATGATGGGTTCTATGATATTGCGGTATTGAACGAAGATACATTTCCAAATATTTTTTTAAATGAAGGAAATACGAATAATTACATCAAAATAAATCCTGTAGGCCTCATTTCCAATAGAATGGCTATTGGTGCTCAAATCCGAGTATCTGCAGGAGGAATAACCCAGTTGCAAACGGTGTTTTGCGGAGAAAACCTGTTTGCCCAAAATTCGCAACACAAGATTTTTGGGATTGATTCTAACTCAATTATTGATTCTATTACGATTCTTTTCCCTAGCGGAATTATTGCCAAACGATTTAATGTAACTGTCAACCAAGTTATCACTATTTATGAAGAAGAATATGTGACTGCAAACTTCAACATCTACCCAAACACAAATGAATTGTATCTATGTCCTAATGACAGCATTCAAATAGCTCTTTCGGGTTTTGATAATTATTCGTGGAGCAATGGCTCAACAGACTCAACTCTCATTATCACAACACCCGGAATCTATTATTTTGAAGCATTGAATGAAATGGGAGATTCTCTCTACCGCTCAGAAGACATTGTTGTTACGTTTGAGGAGCAGCCATTGTTTCAAGAGCTGAGCACTCAGGTGGATTGTAACGAGGATTCATCAGGAGTAGCGAGTCTTGTTTTTGCGAATCCGTCGCTAATTGATTCCGTTTTATGGTCAAATAATCAAAATGGAATGCAGATCGACAGCCTAAGCGCTGGAACATATGAATATACCGTAACAACAATTAACAATTGCAATTATTCGGGTAGTATTAGCGTTACGGAAATGGATAATTTTTATGTTGAAGCGCAAGTAACTGCATATAGCGACACCTCTTTTGGCAGTATTTCTATTTATGTTTTTGGTGGAACAGCCCCTTATACCTATCTCCTAAATGAAGATACCATTACAAATTATACCACAGAACTGAATAGCGGAAGTTATACGGTTACTGTCATTGATGGAAACGGATGTATTCAAGAGGAAACCATAATCATTCAAAACCTATCGACGCTTGGAATTTATGAAGAGAACCTATCCTTTTCAATTTCAATCAGTAATCGTGAGGCGAAATTATTTACATCATTATCTCAAATTGAGTCGATTTATTTATTCAGTATGACCGGTGCACATTTGGCAAGTTTACATGATCAAGATTGGCAGCAAAATGAAAATCATCTCGAATTTGACTTCCCATACCCTTCTGGTATGTATATGGTGGTTCTAAAAACAAAACAGAATATTATTCGAGAGAAGGTGTATAAGCCCTAGACGTTTAGAACAATTCTCTTACGTTGTTGCTAAAGAGTTTGATAGCGATTGCCAAAAGAATAATTCCGAAAACCTTTTTTAGAATTGCAATTCCAGTGGCTCCAATGATTCGTTCAAAGGTTGAGGTCAACTTTAGCACGATCCATACCACCAAAATATTTAAAAATATTGCGATCAATATATTGACAAGCGCAAATTCCGCACGTAAAGAAATCAATGAAGTCATGGTTCCTGCTCCTGCAATCATCGGAAAGGCCAGTGGAACGATCGAAGCCACTTTGGTTGATCCCTCACCGTGATCTCTAAATATTTCTACTCCTAGTATCATTTCAAATGCCATAAAGAACAACACAAACGAACCCGCCACTGCAAACTCATTAATTCCAACACCAATCAGACCAAGAATGCTTTCTCCTACAAATAGAAAACCTACCAAAATAAATAGAGAAGCCCCAGCGGTTCTCATTGGATATATTTCTCCGGTTTTTTCCCTCAATGCAATAATGAGTGGAATATTACCCACGATATCAATCACGGCAAATAAGACCATTGAAGCTACTCCTATTTCACTGAAATTAAGACCATTACTCCACAAACCCGCAAGTATCTGCTGCATCATGTTTTCATTTTTTTTGCAAAAATACATTTTCGTTATGATATAACACAACATTTGCCAATTGTTGGTGTTTTATAAGTAACTTTTTACTATGATTCAAAGACTCATTTTATTTCTTTTTCTCAATTTTGGAGCTTTGGCTTTGGGAGGGATATTCGCTGGTCAAGGTGCCGTTTCTGACTGGTATGACCTTCTAAACAAAGCTCCATGGACGCCTCCTGGTTGGGTTTTTGGATTTGCATGGACAACCATAATGATTTGTTACTCCATATTTATGACATTGGCTTGGGAAAAAGTAACAAACCGAAAAAAGTTTCTTCTTCTCTTCGTCATTCAATGGATTTTAAACGTTGGATGGAATCCAAGCTTCTTTTATATGCATGAAGTACTACTCGGGTTGATTGTCATTTCAAGTCTTACAGTACTTATCGGCTATATTTTTTTTAGTTATCAAAAATCTCTCAAGGGACTTGTTTATTACCTACTCCCCTATTTGATCTGGTTGTGTATCGCTACATCGCTCAATGGCTACATATTGGCCATGAATTAGAAATAATGGTTTATATTCTTAAAAGTATTTTGTTAAATTTAAAGTAAGCTCTCCAACCCAATATTTACTTTGATTTAATAATACCACCATGAAATTCTTTTGTTTGCTATTATTTATAAGCCTTTTGCAATCGTGTGTTGTGTATTACAACACCAATGATATGCGAAACAGCATGAACAACAATATCGCTCAAATAGAATCAAATTATTCATTGACAAAAAGCGATTATTTAGAGAAAAAGAAGCTTTATCAAGGTCTTGAAAGCAATGTCCTCGATAAAAATGAAAATTCATTTACGCAGATCTCTAAAAAGAAAAGCGATTTTGATGCTGCCTACCAAAGTCTGCTACATGAAAAAGAGGGTATTCTAAATAAACAAAAACAATTCGAAAAGCTTATTGAGGGGAAAAATGAAATTAAATCCAATGAAAAAGAATGGGATGAGCTCAAAGAAATGAAAGCTCAAATGAAAACTTCGGCAGGCCAAATGAATAAGCTGGGAGATGCATATGCTTCCGCATCCAATATTCTAGGAGATGCAATAAACAACAGTCAGTATAAGCAGATAGAAAGACTAGAATTCAACAATCAAATAAAAAACAACACCAGTCAATTGAACCAATCTTTATCAGACATTAATGCACAAATAAAAGCCTACAATCAAAAACTTGAAGCTGCAAAAACAGGTGGGCAAATGAATGACAGTACCTATCAATCCAAAATAGATCTGATCACTAAGATGTCAAGTGAACTCAATAAAATTAAAGGAGCCGTTAAACGTATAAACGTATTCGAATCCTCCTTCCAATTGAAAAACAAAAACAAGAGTAAAGTCTGGATTGGAGAAAATACCAAATCCAATGCGCTAATAAAAAATATTGAAGAACAGATTAACGAAATCTATAAGGGACAAACTCAATTTCGAACACTGTCTGCTAAACTCAATGAAAAGACGGAATAAAATCGAATAAAAAAAGCCCTGACTTACGCCAGGGCCTTCTCATAGTTTGCATAGTTTAGCGCGATTATGGACAATCCAAAAACCCTTGGTTTGAGGTTCCATCCACAAAGTTGTTGCTTATCGCAGATAAGGCGTCATTAATGGCACTTAAAGAGTAATTCGTATTGCATCCACCCAAGGCTTCGTTTCCTAAAGCTACAAGCTCCGAAACTGTCCAGCCTTGAAAATCTCCTTGATTGATGACCAAATCACCTAAGAAACCAGAAGAGGCTCCAAAATTCGGATCGTACTGATCAAATCCTAATGCAAGTTGCACTGCAAGTAAGTTTCCAGCCAAAACAGTAATACCAGAATTAGTTGGATCAACATAAGACATGCTTAATGCTGCAGGTGCTCCTCCCTGAGGTAAGAAATCTGTTATAGCTTGAGCGCTAGTCAATGTTATCGTATTTCCGCTAGAGCAACCAATGGTTACGCCGTTTGGATATGCGCCATCAAAATTATTATGAAGATAAGCTCCAGGATTGCCTCCGTTAGGTACTGAACCCCAACCTCCCTGTGTTTGTGTTCTAAAGTCCCCTTCTTCAATTACACACGGATCGCAGTCATCAGAAGATCCCAAACAAATGGTTGAAATCCATCCCCATCGATTTCCAGGAAAATCATAGTCGCCATTTCCAATGGCTGTTTCCTCATCACCTGTAACAGGATTGCTAACGGCCGCATGTGCAATGAAACAAAAACAGCTGTCAATAGAAGCAATCGGTATAATATACGTATAGCTCTGTACTCCAGGGTTGTGATCCATTGTAAATGGGAATAATCCAAATTGAGGATTACATCCCCCACTTAAAGGGATATCGGCACAATCGCCAACGTAAACATGAGTCTCGTCAATTACCCAATCTCCAGTAGTCGTGTAGTTTACCAATAAATCATTATCTACTACACTTACGTTTACACTTCCAATAGGTATGGTCTGGCCTGCAAGTAAATCCGTCGAAAAAACAGTGTCGCAGTCGATAACTTCAGCAGTATCAAATACATAATCTTCTAAACAGGGGACGTCAGAAACATCACAAGAGTTCAGGAACATTAAAAGCACAAGGCTCAGGTAAAGGGAAATCTTTCTCATTCTTATAATTTAATATTAAAAAATGCCGCTAGAAATAAGAGAAAGAAAAGAAGGTATTACGGCTTTCAAAACGTTAGACTCTTTATAAAAGAGAAAGGTTGCACGGACTTAAAAAAAACCCTAAACTATTTAAAACCTCATCCATAGGGTGAAAAATGAATTGTATGCAAAGAGATGATGGATAACCTCTCTTCCATTATTCAGATGTTAATGAAAAAAACAGGGGAAACTGAGCGATTGTTTGTCACTTATTTTGATAAAATTATTACATTGTTGAAACAAAAAATTATGTCTGAGAATACTGAAAATAGATACTGGGTTGGGGATACTACTTTTCCTGAAAATGGCAAGATGGTATATGCGTTATCTGATGGAGAACCAATTACAGGTGTTGTATATGCAGTATATGAGGACGGTTCCCTTATGTTCGAATGTGGCTATAAAAATGGAAAGCAACATGGGCTGCTAAAGTCTTGGTATGATGACGGTCAGGTACTTTCTGAATGTTATTCAAAGGATGGGCTCAGACACGGTGTAGTCAGATACTGGCACAGGAATGGGGAACTCGATTATGAGGAGAACTATGTTAATGATGAGAAAGTCGAGTGATTGATTTAAGAGCCAATCAGAGACTCTGACTACAGGACAAACACTTTACAGTTTCCGTCACTCAGGAGCGATTGATATCTTCAAGAGAACAGGGTCATTGAGCAAGTTGCAACAAGCAATGGGACACTCATCATTGAATGTAAGCCTAACTTATTTGAGAGGACTTGAGGTAGGACAGTTGACTGAGGAGGATATGCCGATTATTTAGTATTTTTCTCAAATGAAAGTATCTTGTCTTAATCTAATTATTCTTTTCACCCTTCAATTTTCACTGATATTTGGACAAAAGAATCTCCGTTTCACAAGTCAATCGCTAACTGACAGATCAGAATATATTGTTATTCAAGAAGTTAACGGTAAAACTGTTGGTGAAGGACGTTTACATCTTGTCAACATATTGAAAAAAGAAGGTTACAATG
>JABJEE010000301.1 GCA_018665005.1 Flavobacteriales bacterium | reverse complement strand
TCTGGATCAGGTGTTGGATCTGGATCAGGTGTTGGATCTGGATCAGGTGTTGGATCTGGATCAGGTGTTGGATCTGGATTCACTGCCAGGTCTATGGTTTTACCCTTACAATCAACCGTATTTCCCTTTGGAGTATTAGGTTCATCATCCATTACATTGATAATTCCATCTCCATCATCATCCCGGAGTTTTTTTACTAAGTTCTGATTGGTACTGTCCAATTTTTTAATCTCCACATCTAGATAAGACATGTCAGGAAAACATGGCGTATATGCCCAATCCATGTGTGTTTCATTTTTACCCAAATAAAAGTTCAATCCTAAACTTCCATTTGCAAGAAAACCATCAAAACCTCTTTGCTGGTGTGATTGAGTCATATCAAAAGTATATTGCTGATAAATATGCCAGATAAAAGATATATCTGCCACAAGAGCAACTCTATTTCCTAATTTAATCTGTGGTGTAAATCCAACCACATAATTGAACATTTTGTCTGATAATCCATCATCCACACTCTTAATTTGGGATAAACCTCCTCCAGTGTGAAACAATAAGCTAACGTGATTTGAGAAATTTTCAAATTTGAAAGCCCTTCCTATGTCTAAAATTAGCTGTAGTGAACTACGTAAATAGTTCGTTCTAAATTCTAAACTATTACCGTTAGAACCGAATTCGTCATTTTTAATTCTATCAAAACCCCCATCTACTTTTATACCATATTTATTATTAAACATGTACCGTAGACCTCCTGAGGCATGAAACAAACCTACTGTATTTGAAAAATATCCAGTTGCGTATGGTTTTACCGCATTCGTAGCACCACCATTTAAATCTAAAGACCATTTATTGTTTTGCTCAAATTGTGCCTGACTGACGTTTGAAAAAATCAACAAAAACAAAATTAAAAATATTCGAATCATCCCAATGCTTTTCATTATGAGCAAATATAAGCTAAAAACCTTTAATTATTGTATCAATTTCGCTTGAATATAAACTTACGAAGCTGATAATTTGGGAAATCATAATATTCTATAACCAGATCCTTTGAATTGAATAATACCAAACTAAACGGAACTACCTCTTGGTTCACATAAAGATTCAGAACTTCTAACCCTGAATCTATTTCTAATACGTCCCCGTTAAAATCAATAGAATATGCCTGTCCATTGGCAACATCATTACTTTGAAAAAACACCATTCCAGAAGAAGTGTTTTCATCAAAATTTAGATCTAATTCACCTCCAACATTATCAAGATAATAAGTGAAACCCTGACCATCAACAATTCGCATTTGTTCGAGCATCCATTTTCCTGAAATTTTATTTTCTATTCTTGTTTGTTTTGAACACGAAAAAACAAACGACAGTAATAATATAAAAAGAAAAAGTCTATTCAATTTACTCATGAAAACACAATTGACGACAGCATCTGAATCCCTTTTTTAATCGAACGAGGATCAATGTCAAACTTTGGGTGGTGCAATCCGCTCACAATGCCCTTTTCTTCATTTCTTACTCCCAACCTAAAGAAACATACAGGAACCATCTGGCTGTAATAGGCAAAGTCTTCGGAAGTCATTCTCTTAGGTAATTGGTGAACTACTTCTTTTCCAAAATTATTTTCGGCAATATTTAGTATGATTTTTGTAAGCTCAACATCATTTTTAAGAAACGGATATCCATGAGAAATATTCAATTTAATTTCTCCTTTATAATTACTTGAAACATTTTGAGCAATAGCCAATAGCCCTATCTTTGCTTCTTCTCTCCACTTTTCATCCATCGTACGAAAAGTACCCTTAATAAAAGCTTTATCGGGCACTACATTGGTAGCTCCTTTGGCTTCAAAATGCCCAAAATTTATTACACTGGGAACATTTTTCGGGGTGTTTTCATCTATAAATTGCTTGGCTTTAAGAATAAATTCAGCCCCCATGAAAAGTGGGTTAACGGTGCGATCCGGAAGTGCTCCATGACCTCCCAAGCCCTGAATTTCGATATGCAATTCATCACATGAAGCCATGTACAAACCCTCTTTAAAACCGAAGTGACCACAATCTAAATCAGGGAATACATGTAGCGCAACCATTTTGTCAACTTTCGGATTGTCAAGTCCACCGTCTCGAATCACAAATGTTGCCCCTCCAGGGTTTTGTTCTTCTCCTGGTTGAAATATAAGCTTTACAGGTTGCTTCAATTGATTTCTATTCTGATAAATAAACTCCGCTGTTCCGAGTAGTATAGAGGTATGAACGTCATGACCACAAGCATGCATAACTCCATCTATTTCACTTTTGTAAGACACTTCATTTTCCTCATGAATAGGCAAAGCATCAAGATCCGCCCGTAATGCGATACAGGACATATTCTCTGAATGGTGATCCGCTGAAATTAAGGCGACGACGCCAGTATCTCCAATTGAGGAGTTTTCAATACCAATATTAAATAAAGTCTCTGAAACAAACTTTGAGGTATTGTATTCTTTATATGATAACTCAGGATTGCGATGCAAATGCTCACGGTATCCTAAGACCTTACCATAAATCTTTTCAGAGTAAATCTCGATTTGTTTAAAATCAATCGCCATCTGAAGTGATTGAAGTATAACCTGAAAGAATTAATTTAACTGATACAACGGCCATCAGTAGACCAAAGAGAAACTTCACCATTCCGGGATGTAACTTAAGAGACAACTTGGATCCGAAGTAGGCTCCAATAAAAAAGGTTAAGGCAATTACCAAACCGTATTTCCAATTCACATCACCCGATTTCCAGTAATTCATTACGCCTAAAAGAACAACAGGCATAGAAAGGATGAACAAACTCGTGCCTTGTGCTTCATGTTGAGATAGACCAACTAAAAAAACAAGGGCTGGAACAATAATGATACCCCCTCCTACTCCAACAAACCCACTCAATAATCCAGCAGTAATACCAATAGAAAATAGAATTAAAATCGTTTGAATTGTCATGATTTATATTTAAAATCAAAAATACAAAATCTATTCAACTAATAAATTACAGCCGCGAAGATCAGATTTTTCAATTCTTCCCATGAGTTGAAATTTATCCCCAAGCTTAATTCCCGTGTCTTCTGTGGCAATAAAACTACAGCCGAAAACATTTGCGAGATCTACAATGTTGATACCTCCGCGTTTTTCATCTCCTATTACCGTTAAAGGGTCATATAAGTCTCTAATGAGAACGCGCATCCATGGCGGACCTTGAAACTGTAAGTCCTTTGTACAATATGCTTGAGAAAGCAACTCTGTCATTCCGTATTCAGAATACAGACGGATAATATTCAACTCTTTTCTTAGCTTAGAGTGTAAGTCCTCTTTTGACAACTCCTTACGTCTGCCTTTCATTCCTCCCGTTTCTATGACAATCGCATTACTTAAATCAATTCCAAAATCACATAAATCCAATAAAGAATAAGCCACACCAATCACTACAAGTTGTTTACCCATGTTTTGTGATTTGGAGACAACTTCTTGTAATTGATCCAATTCAGAAAGAAAAAATTGTGACTCACTATTGTCACTGTTATCAATCAAACTGTTTACCATATAAACGAGACTAGAATCTCCCTGTTCAACATAGTTTGGGAGAAGACCTATAATGGTTTGGTCTTCTGGATTCCCAATAAAATTTCGATACGTCCAATCAAATGAATTCTTGTAAACATCTGTATCTGCTACATAATGAATACTTCTTTCCCCTTGAGTACCACTGCTTTTAAAAATGGAATCATAATTACTGAAAGCATTTGAGATGATTTTTCTTGATTTATAAAGAGATATTGGTAAAAATGGCATCTCACTTAATTCACTGGGATTGACTTTTCCCAATACTGAAACATAATCAGAATAAACCTCACAATGTTTTAGCTGATACCGAAAAACTTCAAAAGCCAGGTCTTCAAATTCCTGAATTGAATGATTTTTAAATATTTTATCTCTCCATTCCACGCAGTAAAGTTATTTAATATCGGCCTACAAATAATAATCTCATTACTTTTGAACGAAAATCAACTCTCATTGTTAATCAAACGAGTGATAATTAAAATTTAACAAATTGAAAAAGACTTGTGTTTTATTGATTCAACTAGGAACACCAGACAGTCCGAAAACAAGTGATGTTCGAAGGTATCTTTCTGAGTTTTTAAATGATCCAAGAGTAATCGATTTGCCATTTATAGCACGATTACTTTTGGTTAACGGAATTATTGTTCCTTTTCGAGCTCCAAAATCGGCAAAAATATACCAAGAGCTTTGGGAGATGAGTGGTGGAGTTTCTCCTTTGATTACGCACACAGAAAATGTTACCCAGCTTCTTCAAGAAAAAATGGATGAGGAATTTACTGTAGAATTTGCCATGCGTTATCAAAACCCTTCCATGGATATGGTCTTGGAGAAAATCAGAAAAGTCAACTACGATAAAATTATTATCATCCCTCTTTTTCCTCAGTACGCCAGTGCTTCCAGTGGGTCGGCTATTGAAAAAGCAATGAACATTATTAGAAAATGGTGGGTCATTCCAGAATTAAAAATTGTAAGTCAATTTTGGGATTCGGAAGGATATATCAACTCCATTGTAGAAAGAAGTAAAGCCTTTGATCTAAAATCTTATGACCATGTTTTGTTTTCATACCACGGCCTTCCTGAACGACATGTAGATAAAGTTTATGAAGGAAGTGATCTTTGTACCGACCAGCCTTGTGAAACAGAATTAAACGAAAAAAACAAGTTGTGCTATAAAGCAACTTGCTTCGCAACCACACGATTAATAGCTGAAAAATTAAATCTTAAAGAATCTGATTATACTGTGTGTTT
>JABJEE010000039.1 GCA_018665005.1 Flavobacteriales bacterium | reverse complement strand
TTATTTAAAGCGATAACATCCGCAAAATCGAGCATATCAATCTTTTCGAGCTGAGTAGCTGCTCCATATTCTGGGGTCATTACGTACAAAGAGACATCAGAATGATCCAAAATCTCGGTATCGGACTGACCTATCCCTGAGGTTTCAAGTATAATCAAGTCATAAGAGGCGACTTTTAATATTGAAATCGCATCTGCCACATGTTTTGACAATGCTAAATTTGATTGACGAGTTGCTAATGAGCGCATATAAACACGATCGTTTTTTATCGAATTCATGCGAATTCTATCTCCCAAAAGAGCTCCTCCTGTTTTTCGTTTAGAAGGATCTACAGAAACAACTGCAATTTGTTTGTCGTCAAAATCAATTAAGAACCTTCTTACCAATTCATCAACCAAAGATGACTTACCTGCTCCACCTGTTCCTGTTATACCGAGAACAGGAATGCTTTTTTGACCCGCCAAATCTCTAATAGATTCTATGGTGTCTTTATGTAGGTCTGAAAAGTTTTCTGCTGCAGAAATCATTCTCGCTATACCTGGAACATTTTTTAGCTCGAGATCTTTAATCGAATGCTCCAACTTTTCTCCTAAAGCAATATCACATTGCTCAACCAAATCATTAATCATTCCCTGTAACCCCATAGACCTACCATCATCTGGATGATATATTTTGCTTATGCCATAATCTTGAAGCTCTTGGATTTCTGAAGGTAGAATGGTTCCTCCACCACCTCCAAAAATCTTAATCTGGGGTGCTCCTTTTTCTTTAAGGAGGTCAAACATATATTTGAAATACTCATTATGACCACCCTGATAGGAAGTCATTGCGATTGCCTGAGCATCCTCTTGAATTGCACAATTAACAACTTCTTCTACCGAACGATCATGCCCCAAATGAATCACTTCGCAGCCGGTAGACTGTATGATTCTTCTCATGATATTTATTGCAGCATCATGCCCATCAAAAAGAGATGCAGCTGTTACAATTCGTATTTTGTTCTTGGGTTTATAAGGTGCTACCTGTTCCATTGAAAATGTAAATTTTAAGCGCCTAAAAGTACGAATTCCAACTCGAAAAACGAGGACTTAAGCTTTAGATTTCCATGAATACTAATCTATAGAGGACACAAACACCCAATATCTTTGGTATTCGCTGTGATCAGTTTGATAAAAACCAACCCCCATATGTGTTGCACTTTCATTCAATAGATTTACATTATGACCCGGACTATCTACCCATCCTTTAAATACGGCCTCAGGTGAGTAATAACCAGCACCAAGATTTTCCGTGTTTGCAAATCCTGAATAGAACTGTTTAATTCTCTTGAATGTAGAAACACCGCGTTCCAGACGGCCATGAATTCGGTTATGAGTAGCATGGTCGAAATAATTCTCATTTGCCATATCCGCGGCATGGTACCTGCTGGCTAACATGAGAGAAGGCTGTATACGTAATGTTTTAAGACCGTTTTCAGCTCGATAGGTATTAATCAAATTCATAAGTTCAATTTCATAAGATCTATTCATTGCCTTAATCCGTTCATTTCCTGATGGGTTGGTGTCAAAATTTACAGAAACTGGCTCCTCATTAGGGAAGTTGAATGAGAGGAGCAACATACTTAAAATGAGAAAACACTGTACTGACTTCATAAAGGAGATCTTTACTTGTCATAATGAAGAAAACCCGATTTTGTTACGCCTTATTTTGAGAATCATATTCGGCTTCTGTGCTTATTTCGAATGGAGCAACTCCATCTAGCATGTCTTTTATCCTCAAAATTTCTGGGTATTTGGAGGCGTTCGTGTTTGTTGTAATTACAGAAGAACCAACGAGCTGAATCTCTTCAAAGGCGTCTTTGGATACTATCTTGTAAAAGGACTTGTTGTTCGAAAGCTTTCGGTATTGAGGGTACATCATTATTTTTTTGGATCAAATTTTGAACTCAAACTTATTTTGTATTTAATTTGGTTTTCATCATTTAAAAACTTACTTGCTTGACCGAGATAATCCGACCTTAAAATATGCTCTATACTTGTTTCTTTCGATCTGTAGTTCAATGTATCCTCATACAGAGGTAATTCAATTTTCTCATGTTCCTGTATTAATATAAAATACATTGTTCGGTAATCTTCTATAGGTTGACGTTGTAGAAATTTCAATACCTCTTTAGAAAAGAGTTTAAAATCCAAGGGGAAATTATGAACGATATAAACTTGATTCATTATTTCATTGCTATCCGTAATTTTTGAGAAATGATCAATTCTTTCAAATCTTATATTTTTAGTTTTATTCCCTTGACCATCAACATTACAATTGGAAAAAAGACTAATCATAAAAATCAAAGCCACAACAAAATAGGCTTTATTATTTTTCGACATAATTACATTTTATTTCAAAAGTATATTATTTTGGTCTTCAAAGAAATGGATGTTAGATTTTATTTATGAGAAACTCATTAAACGATAGAGACCGAAATAGCTTATCAGAAGCCAAAAAGAACCGAAAGGCTTATCGAAAAAAACTACTTCAGCTCAAAAAACAGAAACCCAAACCATTGAATCATCTTTTCAATGACCTACATGAAAAAGAATTTGAAACGATGGATTGTTTAAGCTGTGCCAATTGTTGCAAAACCACCAGCCCAATATTTAGAAATGCTGATATTAATAGACTAGCCAAGCATCTCAGAATGAAAGCAGGAGTATTTACTGAAAAATACTTAAGACTGGATGATGACAATGACTATGTCTTACAAAAATCACCTTGTTCGTTTTTAAATGAAGACAACACCTGCCAGGTTTATGACGTTAGACCTCTGGCTTGTAGAGAATACCCGCATACCGATCGGAAAAACGTGAATCAAATCATGGATCTGACTATTAAGAATACAGAGGTCTGCCCTGCTGTAGCTCGAATTGTAAAACAAATCGTTAATATTCCTTGACCTCGCCCCTCTCCACTTTCATCGAAGCTTATACCAGAACGTGATTGATATATCTATTATAAATCCAATAGGGATCATCACAATAAATAAAACAGAAAATATCAATAATGAGGAAAGACTTATTTGAAATAAATAAACCATATCATTATTCGTACTTACATATTGATGTATGAAATTGGTTAGATCATGCCATTGATTTATAAACGGATAGTGATTGCTTCCCCCAAGAAAATAATTTAAAAATTTATTGACCATAAACACATATTAGGTGATTTAAAAAGTCCAGCATAAGCTGGACCTTAGAGTGTCATAGAGAAAGTCTTGAACTATACCTTCTTTTTACTTTTCTTGAGCTTGTCATCCTCCAGGGGCTCCTCCGCTTTTAGCTCAATAAGCTCAGATTCCGGATCTTGCAAATCCACATCAGAATCTTTGGTTGTCACTTCTTCCACTATAACATCTGGATTGTCAGAGGCAGACGTACCACCACAGCTCACAAGTACCAATCCACAACTTGCGATACATAAAAAAACTAACTTTTTCATAATTTTTGATTTTAATTAACACTTGAATTAAAAGCGAAATGAACCACATACGTTACTCTATTTTCCTTGTTTTTAACTTTCTTTATGACTTCAAATGATGTCCTGATTTAATGAACAAATCATTAAACAAACTCAATTTAAAGCTGTTA
>JABJEE010000300.1 GCA_018665005.1 Flavobacteriales bacterium | reverse complement strand
TTTTTCCGCCTTAGCTGAGTTTATTTTGAATGTAAACGGATTGGAACAAGGTAAGTTTATACCTACTTTATCTATTTTAAACGGTTTTCGATTTGGTAATGCGGGTTGGGAATTTGCCTTTGGGCCCGGATTTACGTTAACGAAAACCTCTACAGGGACATTTGTAAATGATGTTTATACAACGAATAATGAATGGGATGACATTTGGTCTTCACAATGGGATCCGAATTCTAGTACTTATAATGAGCATATGCAAGCTCCGGGGTATACTGACGTTGTTGATCAAATGGAAGAAACCTTAGACGATAGAGCAGATGTGAAGGGCGCCTTCATGTTTGTCATGGCTTTTGGACGGACCTTTAGAGCAGGTGCTCTAAATATTCCGGTAAATGTATTTTATTCCTCAAGACAAGGAGGAGGTATAGCTGGAATCAATGTAGGTTTTAATGTGACTAAGAGCAAATCAACAATCGGCACAGGTCTTTAGACCTCCAAAATATGATTAGAAATGAGTAAACTGGTATTACTTTTTTTAATTCCATTTTCCATCAATGCTCAGACACCAAGCAATCATATTAAATTTCGATTTTCTAACCCTTTTATACTTGAGTTGGGATATGAAAGACCGGTTCAACAGGATAAAAGTGTATTAATCAATGTAAGATATGGACTTCACGATTTCTCTGATAATTTCGATTTTCCAAATGGGGAATCCTATGCTTTAACTATTGGATTTAGGAATTATCTGCACCCCATTAAGACCTTGAGTGCTTTTTATATTGAGGGGGAGTTAGGTGCGGGGTTAACTAAGTCTAGCGGAAGTAGATATCTTGGTACAGAGGAAGTATTATTTGGTTTTTCTGTAATAGATGTGCCTGTCTATGCGAGAGGAACCGCAGAGGCAATTGTGGGTCATATTGGTATCAATTTAGGGTATCAAAAAAGATGGAACGCCTTTACTTTAGATTTCGGTTTAGGCATACAATATAACACACCGCTTGGAGGTGATCAATTTATACTTTTAAGTGATGGTTCAAGTATAGAATTCCCAGCTTACGTAAAAGGCTTTACTCCAAAGGCATACTTTGGGGTTGGTTTTGCTTTTTGATATAGTGAAACAAAGAAAATGAGCAAATAATTATTCGTGTTATTTCTGTTCTAAAACAATGTCAATTTCCTTTGCTAATTCATGATCTTTAAGCGTAATGGAATTTATATCATGGGTATATACTTCAATGCGAAGAAATCTATAGTTGTGAATCTTTAGATCAGGATGGTGTTGTGTTGCTTCTGCAATGACCGCAATTTTATTCAACAATTCCAATGCTTCTACAAAGTCTTGGCATTTTACATTTCTAATGAGCTTTCCATTTGCTTCTTTCCAATTCATGTCATTAAATTAAAATTTATTCATGTTTCAAGGCCTTGTTTTAAAAAATAATTAATTTTGCGCTGTCTCTAAGGGGTGCCGAAAGGCTGAGAACACACCCATTGAACCTGTAGGATAATGCCTGCGCAGGGAAGATGACCGAGCTAATTAATTATTTTAACCAATAAGAATTGGCCCCTTGTTCTTGTTTAAATTTTATAAAAATGAAAACAAGTGCTTTTTTAACATTGTCTTTTTCTTTATTTATCCTTTTAGGTTTTTCTCAAAAAAACATTTCTGGAATTATACAAACTGAGGAGGGGAATCCTATTCCTTTTGCAAAAATCCGAGTCGTAAAGTCCCAAAAGGGGACCATTACTGATGTAAAAGGTAAATTCAACATCGAGAATATTACAACAGATTCAAAATGGATTCTTGTTCGCGCTTTGGGTTATGCCGAGCAAGAAGTTTCTATTGACGGAAAATCAAGTAATTTAAAGATTCAGCTTTTCAAACAGATTCAAAATCTTGAGACTGTTCAAGTGGATGCCACAAGACCTAAAATCGTTCCTTCTTCGGCAACAACTATTGATACTGAAAAGGATTTACAAGGCAAAAACTTTGGACAAGACCTCCCTATCTTATTAAATACAATGCCTTCTGTTGTTACTACATCAGATGCAGGTGCAGGAATTGGATATACGGGAATGCGTATTCGTGGCGTTGATTCAGAACGCATCAATGTGACCATCAACGGGATCCCTGTAAATGATCCGGAATCCCATGGGGTATGGTGGGTGAATATGCCAGATTTAGTTGGTTCAGTTGACAATATTCAGGTGCAACGTGGAGTGGGTACTTCCACAAACGGTGCGGCCTCTTTTGGTGCAAGTGTTAATATTAAGACGGACAATGTTTCGGAGAAATCATATGGTACGATAGACAATTCTGTTGGGAGCTTTAATACTTGGAAAAGTTCAGTACGTGCAGGAACAGGTTTAATTGGTGGTAAGTTCGCTATGGATGTTCGTTTATCAAGAGTCTTGAGTGATGGTTTTATTGACCGAGCAAGTTCTAACCTTAAATCCTTTTATTTATCTGGTTCTTATGTCGGAAAGAAATCATTGATCAAAGCTGTTGCTTTTAGTGGTAAAGAACGCACTTATCAATCCTGGTATGGAACGCCTGAAAGTGTCATCAATGGAAACGCTGATGAGATGAATTCTTATGCCGATCGAAATTATCTTTCAGATGCAGAGCGTACAAATTTATTGGAGTCAGGAAGGACTTATAACTATTACACCTATCAAGATGAAGTTGATAATTACCAGCAGGACAATTACCAGCTTCACTTTACCCATACTTTTTCTCCAAAAACAATACTGAATGTTGCGGGGCATTACACTAAAGGAAGAGGGTATTATGAGCAATATAAGCTAGGTCAGGATTTTTCCGAATACGGACTTGCGAATGTCATCAACGGTGATGATACTCTAACAAGTACTGATTTAATTCGCCGACGCTGGTTAGATAATGATTTTGTGGGTGGTGTATATTCGTTGTCCCATACCGTCAATTCAAATTTAAGCCTTCAGCTCGGTGGTGCTGGTAATACATACATAGGAGCACATTTTGGTGAGCTTGTTTGGGCAAGATATGCATCTGAAAGTGAGATTTATGACCGTTATTATGACAACAACGCGCAAAAGACTGAGTTAAGTTCATACCTCAAGGCTGATTATGTAAAAAACAATTGGAGTCTATTTGCAGATGTTCAATATCGCTATGTGGATTATAATTTTGGTGGTTTTGATGATGTTTCAGGAAATCTCATTGATTTGGATCAAAAAGAGGTTTATAATTTCATCAATCCTAAAATAGGGGGCTCATTCGCCTTTGATGCAAACAACAGGGTTTTTCTAAGCGCTGGAATTGGAAATAGAGAGCCAGTTCGTAAGGATTTTAGAGAAAGCTCTGCGCAAAGCCGTCCAGAGCATGAAACATTACAAGATGTAGAGTTAGGACACACATTTCAATCAAAGAAGGCCCAGTTTCAAACCAATATTTATTTCATGAACTACAATAATCAGCTCATTAATACAGGAAAGATTAATGATGTGGGGTCGTATACGCGTGTCAATGTGGCTGAAAGTTACAGGTTGGGTATTGAAATCAGCACCGTTTTACGACTACTAAATAGCTTAGATATTCAAGGAGGAGTAACCTACAGTGAAAATAAGATTGCGTCTTTTACCGAATATGTTGACAATTATGACGATCCAAATTACGAACAAACCCAGATTGAACATGAGAACACGAACATGGCGTTTTCACCAAATTTAATTGGTAATCTTGGATTTACTTATAGACCTTTGGAAGGTTTTACCCTGAATTGGATGACCAAATATGTAGGGGATCAGTTCTTGGATAATACCTCAAGTCAAGATCGTAAAATTGATGCATTTACGTATTCAAATGTGAGTCTAAACTATACGATTGAAGACTACGTTTTTAAGTCAATCACTCTAGGTATTCAGTTTAATAATATTTTGGATGCCAAGTATCAAAACAATGGATATACTTGGGGTTACATAGCTGGAGGACAAAGAACAATAGAAAACTTTTATTATCCACAGGCTGGGCGTAACTTTATGCTTAGACTTCTCGTAAACATTTAGATTATTGTAAATAATAACTTTAGAATAGCCTTCGGTATATTAAAAATCGCAAAAAATAAATAAATATGAAATTCCATTTTAAATCAATTACAGTCCTTTTTGTTTTCATGTTCCTATCTCAATTGGCTTCTGCTCAAAATGACGCAGATAAGCCCAGGTATGAGGCCCATTGGGCAGGTCTTGATATGGGAGTAAGTATACTCACGAATGAAGATATGGGAATGGAATTCTCAAACAATGAATACTGGGAAAATGACATCGCTCAATCATTTTTTATTCATTTTAATATGCTAGAGTATAAAATTCCAATTTTTAAGCAGTATCTGGGGCTAACTACCGGTTTAGGTTGGCATATGAACAATTACGGTTTTAAAGATGATTATGTATTATCATACAATGATTCAGTTGTCACGGCGAATCAAGATTTAAATCAGGAATATGACAGAAACTATTTGTCTGTGCATTATTTCTCTGTCCCATTACTTTTGGATTTTGCTACTAAAAAAGGCACGAAAAATAGTTTCTATTTCTG
>JABJEE010000299.1 GCA_018665005.1 Flavobacteriales bacterium | reverse complement strand
TACAAATGGATTAGAGGTCGTGAAGCTTGATGGTGTTGAAATGTTTCCAAATCCAGTTATTGACGAATTGGAAATTCAAATAGTAAGTCCAGGGAAAAATCAAATCATCATTTCGGATGGTTTTGGTAAACAAGTTGAGTATATTCAAAATGTTCAAAACAGCATTAACGTTTCGATGTCAGATTATGATTCGGGATGTTACTTTATAGAGGTAAGAATGAAAGACAATTCTGTCATACAGAAGGTAATCAAAGAATAAAGTCTTTTAGACCGTCAAAAAGGTAGTCTTAATGCCTTTAACTTTTAATCCCAAGACATTGTAAGGTTTTTCGTAGGCTAAACCATGGGTTGTTAATCAATATCTCACATTAGTCAATTCTTCTGAAACCTTCCAGAGTGTTTTGGCCATTTCTTTATCTTTAGAAAGAGGGTTGGATGTTACTAATACAGGATGACCACGCATGCCCCACATTTTATCAGGGCCAAAAAAGTCACCTGACTTCACCGAGGGGTCTGTTGCGGCTCGAAGTGTTGGGAGTGTGCCCATTTCTGGAGTCTGACCGAATATAGGATTTAAAGTGTTAAGCAAGAATGAATGTTTTAGCAAATCTGTTTTGGTCCAGCCGGGATGAGCCGTAACCACTGTCGGAAAGCCTGAAATATTTTTATTTCTTCTTGCCATTTCATACGTGAAATAGAGATTTGCAATTTTGGAATCACTGTAGGCTTTATTTGTTTTATACTTGCGTGCTTCCCAATGAATATCATTAAAATTGATATTTCCTCCAAGGTGAGCTAAGCTCGAGGTTGAAACGATACGGGCGCCTTGTGTTTCTCTTAAAATGGGCATTAATAAACCCGTAAGTGCAAAAGGTCCAAAGTGATTCGTTCCCATCTGTATTTCAAAACCATCTGAAGTTTTGGAGTATGGACACATCATGATTCCCGCGTTATTTATCAAAACATCGAGTCGCTCATATTTGGATAAAAAGGTCTTTGCGAATTCTTTTATAGAAGCCAGGTTTCCTAGATCTAATTTTAAAATATCTATGAGCACTGTTGGGTTTGATGATATAAATTCTTTTTTTACCGCTTCTGCCTTTTCTAAGTTTCGGACCCCCATAACCACAGTCGCATTTTTACCTGAAAGAATCTTGCTTGCTTGTTTGCCAAGTCCACTTGTAGCGCCAGTCACTATAATTATTTTACCCTTTTGGTCGGGAATATTTTCAGTAGTCCAATTTTCTTTATTCATGATTTTGAATAATTTCGTTGTGTTAAAATCGGAATTTAATCCGCAAAGGTCTCAATTAAGTCTCCCATTTTTCCATCTTGAAAGTCAGAAACCGCTTGCTGTAATTCTTCATGTTTATTCATTACAAATGGACCATAAGAAACCACAGGCTCTCCAATAGGTTCACCAGACAATATAATAAATTGAGAAGCTTCTGAAATATTTATGGTCAGCATGTCTCCATCATTTTTATACCAGATCATCGTTTTAGACGAGACCTTTTCGTTCTCAACAGATAAACCCCCTTTCAAAAGATACAACAGCGTATTGTAATGCTTTGGTAATGGTATTTCAATTGAACAAGCTGATGAAGCGTCAATCCGAAGCAGTGTCTGTGGACTGTATGTTTTGGCAGGGCCGAGAACACCCATAAAACTTCCCGCTACCACGCCAATGGTTGTGTTTTCCAATTCTATTTTAGGTGTTTCTTCTTCAGAAAGCGGGAGGTAATACGGGGCTTGCATTTTGTGTTTTCCCGGAGTATTCACCCAAAACTGTATAAATTCTTGCTCCCCCCCATTAAGCACCAGATCTATTCCAGGTCTTTCGCTATGAACAATGCCTTTTCCAGCATGCATCCATTGGGTTCCGCCATCTGATACCACCACATTATTGCCTATTGAATCTTGATGTCTCACGCTACCTTTAAAGATAAAAGTCACTGGGGAAAACCCTCTATGGGGATGTGGTCCAACACCGAGTTCTTTTTGGTTCCCGCCAGCTTTAATGGGTTTGTCCCAATGATGAATGAGTAAAAAGGGGTCAATTTGATCAACCGATCTGAAGGGAAGAGGTTGGTCCAAAAGGTGCCCTCCCATATTTATTCTTTGGGCTGGAATGATTTGTTTTACGGTACGTGTAGACATATTTCTTAAATAAACAACTGACATAAAGAAAGGTGCTGAGCTTCCTAGTATTTTTAATTTACGAATTTAATTTATCTAATGAGAAACAGTAACCTTTAACTTAAATTTAAGACCCAATTTCATAGTATAGTCCAAGAGTGGCTTGTAAACTCTTACTGAAATAGCTCATAGAGCCTTTCCAGCCAAAAATACCTCTTAAAAACGGCACACTGCCGCCCATAACAAAATGCGGACCAATACCATGTATATGTTCATGTTCTCTTATGAAATAGAAACCTGCTGTAGCTCCAAAACCGATGTAGAAAACTTGATAGTCAGTCACATCACGGTACCATTTTTCAACACCATTAAAGTACATTTCTAAAGCAAGCGGAAGTTCTGCTCCAAATGTAATAGTTCCAGAATTCGCACTAGGAGAACACGTAAGAGATGGATATGCACTTGCTCCTAAACAGAATCCATTTCCTGGATTATTTATATACGTTGATTTAAAAAAGACGGAAGGAGCAATAGCTTCTTGTTCATTTTTGAGCTGCAATGCTTTAACTTGGAGACCAATAGAAGGGTAATAATTTTTTTCCTGATTGGACTGTGAAAACCCTCTTAAACTTAAAAGTAAGAATAAGAAGGAGCATGAAATTAAGAGATGTTTTTTCAAAACAGTAAGGAGGTGTTAAGTATTGTTAGTAGCTTGATATAAATTAAAGGGCAAATATAATGCCAATCAGGATGTTCAGGTTTTTTCAAAAATTAAAACTGATCTCTTAACTGAGAATTTGTTTGTTTTGCTCTAAAAAAACCCGCATAATAGGAAGGATTTTTGGTAAACTTTCCCTTCCAAATCCAACACGAATAAATTTACCTGGATGATCAAACATTTCGGCAGGAATCGTCATGATTCCAGCTTTTTCAACTAGATAGTTGCTGAACTCCAAAGAGGAACAATTGATATTTAACTTCACAAAAGCAGTGGAGCCAGACTTGGGAGGAATAAAGGAAGAAATGATTTCCTGCGTCTGAGCAAATTCTGCAAACAAGTTGATGTTATTCTGTATTTTTTTAATGTTGGGTTGTAGAAAATCGTCAATGTGGTTTAATGCAATAATCGAGAGAATTTCACTTGGAGCGCTGCTACAAATACTCAAGTAATCTTTATAGCAAATGACCCGATGAATAAAATCCAGATCATTACACACCAACCAACCCGTCCTTAATCCAGCCAGTCCAAATGATTTCGAT
>JABJEE010000298.1 GCA_018665005.1 Flavobacteriales bacterium | reverse complement strand
ATAATACATGGGCATCGTTTAAAGGAGCTCCCGATTCACAGCTCAATTCTGTTAATGATCCACAGGAACCAGAAAATATTGATGAAGCATAATAACAACCCGTATTACTAACATGATTTATATATACACTCATATCAGGGTCAGTAGCAACAAATGTAAACCAAGTTCCCTCAGTCATAGCTGCATTACAACTTGTCAAGGTTGGTGGGCCACCATTACAAGTTGATCCCTGTACACACGGGTCGTCAACAATTATTGATGTTGCCAAAGCACAAGACAAATTAGTCACTGTACATCCTACTGGAGGCGTCCCTATTGAAGCACAAATCTCAAAATCTCCATTATTATTATTTCCATGCTCCCAAACTCGTATCCAAATCGTAGAACCAGGAGTCAAACCAAAAAGATTAAATCCAGGCATTAACACCGGTCCACTATCATCGTCACATGCTATTAAGGTTAAGTTACTACAATCCGGACCAGTGTAAACTGCAGCACCTCCGTCCACCAACACTCCGTTTAAAAATCCAATATCAACAGCTCCATTAGGTGGAACCACTGCTGAAAACCAAACATCAGAACCTAAATAATTAGCACAACCTGGAGGAGTTACTCCAGGAGTATCTGTTGCACCATCATTTGTTGAGGTTTGATAAACACAATTTACATTTACAGGAAGAACTGTCGCAGTACATGGTTCGTCATTTGGAACCCCTCCAGTTGTAACGTCAACAGCTATACAAAATTCAGCAGAGCCATTGGGTCCCCCGCAACCACCACTAGCATTATAAGACACCTCTATAGAATAAGTATTACCAATTACCAAACCAGTAAGGACATGTGAATCATCTGAAGGCGCTCCGGAAAGACAACTAATTTCTATAATACCTGCGGTACAAATACCGGCATAAACAGTTGAACTAAAATCGCAACCCGAATTGGTAACTAGATCAATATCCACTGTCATGCTTGGATCCGTAGCTACGAAAGAATACCACACACCTTGATTATCTGCTGTATTACAGGTGGATGGAACAAAACCCATACCATTACAAGTAGTTCCATTAACACAAGAGCCACCCACCGTTAAATTAATAGGAGCAAAACAGAAAGGGTTCGCTGCAGGTGTACACGGCTGAGCGAATGCTTCCAATGAAAACAGTAAGACAAGTAACAGTGTTATTAAATACCTAAATCCTTTATATCTCATTTACGGAACGTTATATGGATATATGATTACTTCATGCATTTCATCTAATGAAATGATGATTTCATTTTTTAAATCTCTATTTTCTAGAATAATACAATATTCACTTTCTTTTAAAGCTCTTGGAATAATATGTCTGCTATCAATACCCTTAGAAATCTTTTCTTTTATACATACCTTATAGGATTTGGGAGAAATATCACAATAAACATCTTCAGATGATTGAGAAAAAGCAGAGAATAAAGAAAATAAGAAAACACCAACCGTAAGGAGCAGTTTTTTCATGGTTTAAAAGTTTTAGCGCGACAAATATATGACATTAAATCAAAAAAAAAGAATCTAATGTCCTCACGTTTTAAAAAGTAATGAACACCGGGATTTTGCCCTCAAAATCACTTTAAACGCGATACTCTTACAGACGTAAAAAGTTTTTTTAAAGTTGCCTGAAAATTCTATAAAATTCTATTTCCTCTTTCAATCAATTCATTAAATGAATTTTTAGCTTAAAAAAAAAGATAATTAACAAGTTTATGCAGAAAATTATTGATATTTGTATCAATCACACATGAGTTAAAATATGAGAATTCTAATAACAGGAGGAGCAGGTTTCATCGGTAGTAACTTATCAAGATGCCTTGTGAATAAAGGTCACGAAGTAGTTGTCTTAGACTCACTACTAAGAGGAAACAAGCTTGATAAAGATACTTTTTCAAAAATAAAATTCTTTAAAGGAGATGTCAGAAGTAGACAATTGGTTTTAGAAGCATCTAAAGGATGTGATGTCATATTTCATTTCGCTGCTGTATTGGGTGTTGACATTGTTGCGGATAATCCAGTAGAAACCATGGATGTTGAAGTCGTCGGAACAAGAAATGTTGTCGAAGCTTCCGAAACAAATAATGTGAAATACATATTATATGCCTCAACTAGTGGCATATACAGTCACTCGGCGATTGTAAAAAATGCCCTCACTGAGGAAGTAATGGTTGACCCTCGAACTTCCTATGCGATGGCAAAAAGATACAACGAAATTTATTTGGCTTCACATCATGAAGAACGAGGTATAAATGTTATTTCAATAAGATTTTTTAATGTTTACGGCTGGAATCAAGACAACAGAATGGTCGTTCCCAGATTCTTTGAACAATGTAAAAATGGAGAAGACATTACTGTCTTTGGAAGTGGTGATCAAACCCGAGACTTTACTTATATCGAAGACACTATTAATGCATGTTGTAAACTAATTGGTATAAAAGGATCTCATATTGTTAATATCGCAAATGAATGTGAATGGACCATATCCGAATTGGCAACTGAAATAAAAGACATTACAAATTCAGATTCGAAGCTCACTTATCTTGATGCGCCAAAAAAACGATACGATTACGAAGTTGAACGACGCGTTGGAAGTTCTAAAAAATTATTAACGTTAACGGGATATAAACCGGACACCTCTCTCAAAGACGGATTGCAACGGATATTCGATATAAATTATCCAAAAAAATAAACAAATTGAGAGATAAGGAAATTTTCGCCCT
>JABJEE010000297.1 GCA_018665005.1 Flavobacteriales bacterium | reverse complement strand
CATTCCCGTACCATTAATAAACAGTTCATCATATAATGCCAAATAAATGGTCTTTTCTTTCATTTCTTTTTGGTTAAGCGCAACATTTACGAATAGATTGTATCGATAACGCGTACGTATAGTTTGCTCTTCGATAAAACGTTGCTCATATCGAAGTCTGTGATTCAAATAGAATCGTTCTCCAATTTTGGTTGGGAATAATGCTTCTTGATAAATTCTGCTTTCGTTTGTTGTTGTACTCTCTTCTCCAAAGGTCCCAGTTGTTATGTTCCCGTATCCAAGAGTGAATTTAATATTGGCCTTTTCAGGTTTAAATGTTACTCCACCTCTTAATAAGAGCTGCTCTAGGTCACCCGCAATATTCCAATTTCTATATTGAACATCTCCTTGGAAACCAATTTTGCTTTTCTCATTGGAGGTATTAAAAAAGTACATGTACCATCCACCGGTCTGAGATTCATCAACTTGCCCATCGGAATTAAAAAGATTAAAACTAAACAATGCAATTAAAAGGGAAATATTTAATGTTTTCATAGAATTTTTTATCTGATTACAAATTTTATAAATGTCATTTAAAAAAACAAGAGAATATTTTTTTTGTTCTCCCCCCCTGAAACTAGATCTCTTTCGTTTCTATAATAAACACTTAAAAAGTTACTTATGAAACATTTAAAAAAAACAATAGCAGTATTCGCCGGAATAACATTACTGTTTAGTGCATGTAAAAAAGACGACCCCGGGTCAATTCCACCACCAGAACCGGTTGAAGGTTCGATAGAACTACAAACCTATTTTGATCAAAATGTCTTTGATGAATTACAAGCATTTACCATTGATGCTTCAGCTAATGAGAGTATTACAAGTTCAAATGGCACTCAAATCTCATTTTACTCAAATTCATTTAAGCACTCTAATGGAGCATTGGTTACCGGTGATGTAACGATTGAGCTTTTAGAGGTTTTTGACAAGTCAGGAATGATCAGAATGAATGCGCCAACACTGGGTAATCTTATAGGAGGAGGAAATGCGCCACTCATTTCAGGTGGAGAATTCAGAATTAAGGCTTTTCAGAATGGTGAGGAACTTGAATTGGTTGATGGTTATGGGTATAGCGTGAATTCAGTGGTGCCTAATGGAGGTCTTGCCGACCCGAATATGCAGGTCTTTTATGGACGAGATAGTGATACGCTAACTTGGGATATGGCAGATTCAAGCTGGGTTGATGGCAATGGGCCTAACTATTACACCTATTTTGATGCTTTAAACTGGTGTAATATTGACCAGTTTATGAACAATGGAGGACCAATGACAACAGTAAATGTTCAGCTTCCTTCTGGATTTACAAATCTCAATAGTGCATTGTTTATTTCGATTGACGGTGCCAATTCAGTAGTTCCAGTTTGGGGCTTTGAGAATGGTGTGTATACCATAGGGCCATATTATCAATTACCAGTCGGAATGCCAGTTCATTTTATCGCGATGGCAGTTATAGGTGGTATGCCGCATACAGCAATAGTTTCTGCAACGATAGTGGATGGACATCTTGAAGTGATTCCAAACTTGGATGCTACAACTGATGCTGATTTTGCATCTGAACTTTCGAACCTCCCTTAAGTTCAGGTCAACAGGAGTAACCCGGCTCATTATGAGCTGGGTTATTCTATTAGAGTCAAGAAAAGTTAGAGTTGAGTAGTATGATTAATTAACTTTAGATTGTAAAGGAACCATTTGGAAGTAACGGAGGACATTATAAGGGAGGTTGAAATGGGTAATCGCAAAATTACTCTTGACTTGTATCATTATTCATTCAATGTATTGATGAGTAATGCCGTGCGGTATAAAAACCATAAAGAAGACCAGATGGAAATTGTAAATAATGCCTTTGTGAAAATCGTGATGAATATCAGCTCATATAAGTCTGGTACGGCCTATTTTTCTTGGATTAAAACCATTGTACAACGCGAAATTATTGATGATTTTAGAAAACATAAAAGATATAAAGAGTTATTTAAAATGAGTGATTCAGATGCGGTTCAGGATTCGGTGGTTGATCCAGATGTTTATGAGTCAATGGATAGTGAAGCTGCATTTCAAATGCTTAATGTACTTCCTCCAGCAACAAAGCTGGTGTTCAATTTGTATGCTATAGAAGGTTATAAGTCAAAAGAAATTGCTGAAGAGCTAAATATATCCTATGAAACCGTGAAATGGCACATTAAGCAAGCGCGAAAAAAATTAAAGAGTTTAATAGTAGAAAATAAAATACCCCTCAAACAGTGAAAGACGAGAAAGATCATATAGACGATTTTTTCAAAGAGCGTTCTGAGCAAGGCTCTTTTGAGGTACCTGATTCATTTTTAGATGACATCAATAGTAAACTTGATGCATTAGATCACAAAAAGAAAAGAAGGGGAGGGTTCTTCTGGTGGTCTTTGATTCCATTGGGGCTGATAGTCATTTATGCCCTATGGCCTAATGACAGTCAAAATAAAAAAACTCAATTACTGACTGAAAATAATGCGGAGAAATCATCTAATGAGAAAGAGATTAACGACTCTACTCAATTAAAAGAATCGTTGACAATTCACTTTGAAGATTCCCTTTCTTCGAATAAAGTCAAAGAAAACGCTGCATCCTCAAACAATGCCCTAAATTCAGGAATCGAATCAAAAACCAAAACATCACCATTAAAAGAAGGTGATGAGGTAAGTAATGCGATCGTTGAGCAAGAGAATCCTCTTTTGATAAAGAAAGAACTAAAAAAACAAGAGGTATTTAATAGTAGCAATTCGAATAACGAATCTGAAATTGTCCCACCTGAAGTTGAAGAAATGGCAATTGCCGATTCAAATCCTGAAAAGAATATTGAGTCTAGAAATTCGAACATTAACGCTAATGAAAATGCGGAGATTGAGGGTTCTGAAATAGATTTTGCGATTGATGAGAACGTAAATAATGTAGTCGTAAATGTAGATTCGTTAGGTAATAGTGAATCAGAGGATTCAATTATAAATAATGAAGCTTTCGAAATTGATTCAGTTCAAATTGATTCTTTATCGACAGATATAGAAGAGCAAGATTCTACGCTCAATGTAGAAGAAGTTGAGCCATCAGAAATGATGCTTGCTGGTGGAAACCGTGAAAAGGATGACAAAATAAATCATGAGATTCAGCTTTATGGAGGATTGCTTAATTCATCTTCCAATCTCAACTTGAGCAGTGATTCTT
>JABJEE010000296.1 GCA_018665005.1 Flavobacteriales bacterium | reverse complement strand
GTCCTCTATGAACTGGTTTTGGGATCTGTTTTTAAAATTGATTCTGTTTTTTATTCAGGAGATCCTTTGATGATTAGAAATCACAAATCCTATCTGAATGATCGTTTGGACAGTGAAGATCACCATCCTTTAATTAAACAGGCATTTGATATAGATGTCCTGGACAATTATCGTCAGGAATTTTCAAAGGATATGAGGAATCATTCTTACTATAAATACTCAGCATCAAGTATCGATTTTGTAGCTGATACATCTTATAAAACAATGAGTGTCACATTAAACATGAAGTTTAATGAGCAAATGGTACCGTTTAGCGACAATAGTGATAGCCTTGTTGTTAGACCGTATTTGTACACAAAAATAAACAAGGTGTATTTTCATTTGAGTGATACATTACATGTCAATGGCCATTTTTCAGATTATTGCCAATGTCAGGATTTTGAAAACCTTGATTACAGGCAGTATTTTTTGACTAAAGAACATCTTATGTTTACGGATCGTAATTTACCCCGAAATAAACAAAAAAAGGGATTAGGAAAAGACCAAATTGATACGAACCGAATTATCCATGTTAATTATAATGGTGACGAACCTTGGATCAAGCCAGATATATTAGAATTAAATAATTATTTGGAGCAATATGAGTTCTTCAAAGATGATTATGCATCAAGATCATTGAAGGGCTTGTCACAATTGGGGCTTTTTAGTTCGATTAAACCTATCTTTAAGGAAGTAGATAATAGTGGTCTAAATCATTATTTAATGGATGTTCATTATTTTTTAACGCCATCAAAAAAACAATCCATTGCTTTCGATAATCGATTTACTACATCTCTTGGTTTGCTAGGAGCAAATGCTTCCATTAATTATGTGAATAAGAATATCTTTAGAGGTGCCGAAAAGCTAACAATATCTTTGGGGGGAGGCTTTGAAACTCAGACTTTGGTTTTTAATGACAATGATGAGAATACTAAATTCCCATTTAATACCATTGAATTTGGTCCTAGTGTTAAACTTGATTTAATTGGGCTGACTCCTTTTCCTCCAGCAGCATTATCCAAAAGACATCGGGCGAGAACTCAGATTTCATCAGGGTATAATTTTGAAAAAAGAGATATTTTCGAAAGACAGGTTTTTCAGCTTAATTACATGTGGAAGTTTTTTGTAGATAAAACCCAAATTTTCCAGCTTGGTTTACCAGGGGTATCTGTTATTAAACTTGTAAATATCAATAAGAGTGTTGACTTTCAAGATCAATTGAATAATTTAAATGATGTTTTTCTTAACAATGCCTATAGCAATCAATTTATATGGCAAGACTTAAAGATTGCTTTTGAATATAATAATGCCAAAAAGAAGTTTAAGCCTGGAAAAAAACCTTTTCTTGGCGCTGCCATTTCTTACAACGCAACTTTTGATGCTGCAGGAAATATTCTTTACAGTTTGCGAAAGACTCAGGATACATTAAATGGTCAATATCAATTTTTAGATTTAACTTATGCACAGTTTGTAAGGTTGGATAATCGATTGGTTTTAGCCGGAAAACTGAATTCTAGCTCCTCACTTCATTTTAAAGCAGAAGCAGGTGCTGGGGTGCCTTATGGAAACATGAACACGTCATTGCCATATGATTATAGTTTTTATGCGGGAGGATCTAATGATAACAGGGGTTGGAGAGCTCGGTCTTTGGGTCCAGGAGCATACAAATATCATTTAGATACCAACCGGACATTAACTCAAATTGGAGATGTTCGAATTGGCGCATCTTTGGAGTATCGTTTTTCATTAGGTCCCATTCTCAAGGGTGCATTTTTTACAGATATAGGTAACATTTGGACCTACAATGAAGATTCCAGAGATGCTCAATTCAAAATTCAAAATGTATTAAAAGAAATGGCAATTGCCTCAGGTATTGGATTGAGAATTGATTTGGATTATTTTATTGTTCGTTTAGATTTAGGTTTCCCAATATATAATCCTGCGTATAGTCAGGGAGCAAGGTGGACTTTTCAAGATCTTGGGAATAGAGAGACCTATATTCAAGAGGGAATAGATAGATTCATATTGCCAGGAGATACTCCTGAATCCGCTAGAGCCAGGGCCATTTATTATCTTCCTAAACCATTTTGGCCTACTTTACATTTCGGTATTGGCTATCCATTTTAATCAGTTATGAGAAATATTCTTTTTGTCTTTGTGGTGTTTGTTCTTAATGCTTGTATGAAGGGCGAGTCTGTTGACCTTGTTATTTTCAATGCCAAAATTCACAGTTTAGATGAGAAAAATCAAACCTATGAAGCGATGGCTATTCGGGACGGTAAGATCATTGAAATGGGACCTGATCGTCAAATTTTAAATAAGTATAGATTTGAGAATTCAATTGATGCCGAAGGAAAAGAAGTTTATCCCGGTTTTATTGATGCGCATGGTCACTTGTTCTCATATGCAGAACTCAAGTTAGGTGCAAATGTGTTGGGGTGTGAGTCCGAAGAAGACATGCTAATTCGGGTTCGTGAATACCAAGACAAAGCCAAGCGAGAAGTGGTAATTGGCTTGGGTTGGGACCAGTCTTTATGGGGTTTGTCAGATCTACCAAACAATACCCGACTGAATGAGGAATTCCCAGAAACACCGGTATGTCTTTTTCGCATTGATGGCCATTCTGCATTGGTCAATGACGCCTTTATTGAAAAAATCGACTCTGTTGAGATCGAAATAAGAGGAGGCGAAGTATTAATGACTAATGGAAGGCCAAATGGTATGTTTATAGATGCTGCCATAGCTTTACTAGAGCCTCATATTCCTGATTATTCAATTGAAGAAATAAAAAAGGAGCTCCTTGGAATTCAAAAGGAACTTTTTGGTTTTGGAATCACTGGTATTCATGAGGCAGGAGTCGATTTTAATGAACTTGGTATTCTAAGGGAAATGGTAGAAGATGAAAGTCTTCGTCTAAATATATATGCCATGCTTAATCCAACTCAGGAAAACAAAAAATTCGCTTTGGAAAATGGAGTTTTTCAAACAAGGAATTTACGAGTAAGGAGCTTTAAAGCATATGTAGATGGAGCACTTGGATCGAGTGGAGCTCTTCTCAAAGAAGATTATTCAGACAAGCCTAATTATAGAGGGTTGTCTTTAATGAGTTCGAAAGAGTTGAATGACCTTGCTGAATTTTGTCTAGACGTGGGGTATCAATTGAATTCTCACGGAATTGGAGACTCTGCCATTTCAATGATTCTTGATATGTGTGCCAATGTTTACAAAACCAAACCAGATCATCGATTTAGGATTGAGCACGCTCAAGTCGTGGATTTAAAGGACCTGTACAAGTTTGCGGATTATGGTGTTTTTCCATCGGTTCAGCCTACTCACGCAACAACAGATCGAAGATGGATTGAGTCAAAAATAGGAGCAAGTAGAATGAAGGGAGCTTACGCCTACAAGTCGCTTAAGAATCAACTTGGCATGATTGCTCTTGGTACTGATTTTCCAGTGGAATACACCAATCCGTTCTATACCATTCACTCTGCTGTTCATCGCATGAATTCTCAAAATGAACCCGCTAATGGGTTTTTAATAGAGGAAGCTTTGTCCTTTGAAGAAACATTGAAAGGAATGACTTTTTGGAATGCGTTTTCCGCATTTGAGGAAGGAGCTTTGGGAACTTTGGAGGCAGGTAAAAAAGCAACTTTCGTGATATTGGATAAGCCCTTAAATAGGAAGCCTTCTTTTAGGAGTAATTTTTCATGGAAAACATATATTGATGGAAGATTAGTACATTCTTTAGAGTGATTTTTTTTTAATTTTGACGGCTTATGAAAATTGAACAAATTTATACCAAATGTCTTGCACAGGGTGCATACTATATAGAGTCTGAGGGAGAGGTTGCGGTAATTGACCCTTTAAGAGAAACATTTCCATATATCGATAGAGCAAAAAAAGATGGTGCTGAGATCAAATATATATTTGAAACACATTTCCATGCTGATTTTGTCAGCGGACATCTAGATTTGTCTAAAGGGACAGGTGCTCAAATTGTTTTTGGTCCTGAGGCAAAACCCACTTTTACATTTCACTCAGCTACAGATGGTGAGGTTTTTAATATAGGTGCACTTACAATTACAGTAATTCATACGCCTGGACATACAATGGAATCGACGTGTTACCTTTTGAAGGATTCTGACGATAAACAATTGGCGCTATTCACAGGCGACACGCTGTTTATTGGAGACGTAGGAAGACCTGACTTGGCTCAAAAGTCAGCGGACATGAGTAAAGAAGATTTGGCAGGTATGTTATTCGAATCATTGAGAACAAAAGTATTACCATTAGACGATGACTTAATTGTTTACCCTGGGCATGGAGCAGGGAGTGCTTGTGGAAAGAATATGTCAAAAGAAACTTTCAGCACACTGGGTGAGCAGAAAAAAAACAATTATGCTTTTGATTCGAAACTCAGCAAAATTGATTTTGTAAATCAGTTGATTGATGGATTGCTTCCACCTCCAGGTTATTTTGGATTAAACGTGGCTTTAAATAAGTCTGGATATGATAATATTGATGAGGTAATCAATCGAGGCTTGACTCCTTTGAAACTGCAATCTTTTAATACCCATTTAGAGGATAAAGATGTCTTGGTTTTAGACACAAGAACGGCAAGTGATTTTGCTAAAGGTCATATTCCTGGAAGTTTATTCATCGGTCTTGAAGGTCAATTTGCACCTTGGGTAGGTGCGGTAATCCCTAATATAAAGCAGAAGCTTGTTTTGATTACTCCAATGGGTAAAGAGGAGGAAACCGTTCGAAGGCTTTCTAGGGTGGGATTTGATCAAGTTATTGGATATTTAAATGGTGGTTTTCAAGAGTGGTTAGAAAACAACGAAAGGATAGAGTCTGTCAATCGGATTCATGTTAATGATTTGTTGGAGTTAGATATCTCGTCTACAAGAATTGTAGATGTGAGAAAGCCAGGGGAGTATGAAGCTTCACATATTAACGATGCTATTTTACTACCATTGGATTTTATAAATGACAACATCAATGCGTATCCCGATACTCCATTTTTATTGCATTGTGCAGGTGGATATAGGAGTATGATCGCTGCTTCTATATTGAAAAGGAATGGGGTGAATGACATTAAGGATGTCATCGGTGGATTTAATGCAATTCCCGAAAACTCTGAAATCACTTCAACATTTATTTGTCCGAATGGAGGTTAGATCTAGCTTAGGCCGTAAAACCTTTTCATAAACCATTCTCCAACCAATAGAATAGCTACAATAAGTAAATACCACCAGAGATCAATCAGATTCATAGAGGATTTTTCTTGATAAGAGACCGTGTTAATATCCTTTCTATTGCTAAGTTCTTTATAAAATGGTTTTACATTATTGAGATTGTAAAAAACACCATTGGATTGCTTTGAGAGTTGTTTTAGAACACTGTGATTAGCAACGGACTCACTTTTTTCATTGTCTATATCTTCAACAAAAAAGTTTCCTTTTTGATTATAGCTTTTTCCGCCAAATTTGGTTTCAGCAATCCATTGGTATTTACCAGGTTTTAGCTGTCCTAGTTTTGCCTGGTAACCACTTCCGTTGATCGCAAATTGAGATTGATATTTTTTTCCATCCTCAGCTGAAATTTCTAGCGCAATTTCAGGAGTCGTAATTGCCTCCATGGCACTGTTGTAAAAATTAGCATTAATCACCAAGTCTTCATCTTTGTTCAGTTTTCTCGGAATGATAACATTTAAACCACTACCTCGTTTCCTAATGGTTAAATATTGAATGGATTTTGAAAAAATACTATTAAAAACATCGTGTGTTTTTGTTCTTTGGTATTCATTGAATTTCCACCTCCAAATACCTTCCCCCATAATGGCTCCGAAAGTCATTTCTTGAGAAGACGAAAAGAAAAACATTGGAGCATTTTTTGTTACCGGACCTATCCGCTGCTGCAAAAATACAGATGCTGCTGTTGGTATTGTGAATTCGCCATATTTACCTGTTAGTGGGGGGTAGTAGCTTAATGATTCTTCTAAGTTTTTATCTGCTTCAAAAAGGGAAAACCCATTATAAAACGAACCCTGAAACTCATCCATTTGATTGGCGGTTCTAGCTGTAAACTTAATTCCGATCTTCGAATAAAAAGATGGTTTTGTTTTGGTTCCTAAGATGTACAAAACGGGTATCTTATTTTTTTTGAATAGATCAAAAAGTTCACCATCAAATTGAGAAGTAGGGTTGTGGCAAATCAAAAGATTGATTTGGTTTGTTTTTTTATCCCAGGTTTCAAATGTTTTGTATTCAATCTCAAGGTTGTCATCTTTTGACAAGACAGATTGAAGAGCAGAAATGTCGGGATGTGGAGATTCTGAAAGAATCAAAACCTTACTCCGAGAATCCAATACCTCGACATAGAAGTTTTTATGATTGTTTTGTAAAGAAACCTCATTCTCTTTTTCCTCTAGATGAATAGAGTAGGTTTGAAATCCAACCTTTTCTGCAGGCAGATTAAAAATGACCTTTTTAAAATCTTGTTCATCTCCATGGTATTGAATTTTTTTTGAATCAATGATTTTGCCATTTAGCTGAACGCTTACTTTGACCTCTTCATCTTTAAACTTGTATGAGGATATGTCTATTTCTACAGGGAATTTGTTTTTATAAAAAGCAATGTTGTTATGAAAAATATTGCGAATCAGATGGTCTCTTTTTTGAATGGAATCACCTACGGCAAATGAAAATATGGGAGAAAGCTTAATTCTTTCAGCATTGTAAATGGGGTTCGCTCCAACATTGAAATTGCCGTCCGAAATAAAAGCAATTCCACCTATATTCCTGTTGTAATATTCAGTGTTTATGTATTCAAACGCTTTTTCAAGGTTAGAGTTTGACTCAGTGAAGCTAATATCCTCATTAGTCTTCAATCGCGATCCAATTGATATTTCTTTAATTACGAGTTTCTTACCAAAGTCTTTTTTTATTTTGCTTTTAAGATTATTAACCTGCTCTAATACACGATTGCTGTCTTTGTAATTAAGCATCGACTTGGAGTTGTCTGTAACCACAAAAAAGATGGGATTTTCAATTCGTTCTTTACTTGTGTTGAATAAAATCCCTAACAATAAAAATCCAAGCATGAACAAAGAGAAGAATCTAAATGATAGCAGAAGACCTCTGATTGTTACAGATAATTCACGAAATCCAGTTTTATTAGAATAGGAAAGAAAAGTGAGTCCAAAAGAAAT
>JABJEE010000295.1 GCA_018665005.1 Flavobacteriales bacterium | reverse complement strand
TTCCCACCACCACCAGCTCCTGGATTTCCGGTGTTGGAACCACCACCTCCATTGGCAAGAGGAGCTCTATTCCCTTCTTGGCCCATTGGAGCTTCTGCAATACCTTCTCCCTTTTTACCCGAACTTGTTGTTGCCCAATTCGAATCACCACATCCGAAGGACCCAGTATAAACGTCACCACCTGTAAATCCCAAACCTGAATTAATAATGTCAGAATTAAAAGTTATACTATTGGTAGCCTCAATAGCTAATACACCTCCACTACTCCCATTCCAGGCTTCCGCAGTAAGTGCTCCTGAAATTGTAACGTCAGAATACACGGGAACTTTAACCAGTTGAACATGACCCGAAATCTCATATGCTTCACATAAATCAGATTCAAAAGTAATTATTGGGCCAACGATAGACTCAATATTTCCAAATTCAAAATTTCCCGCATTATTTAATGATGTTATCATACCAAAATCAGAAATATTTCCAGTTGTTATTGTGGCTCCCTTCATTTGAATTACGAGTACTTTATCACCCTCCAAAAAGCCTAATGTACTTGCGACTTGAACCGAATTAGCAGAAACACTTGTTACCTCAGTGTAAGAATTCACAACTCCTGATATTGACTGGTTATAGGCATTAAAACAACACGTAATTAAAAAGAAAAACAAGGGATAAAACTTCATCTATTTTTTTGATTGGATTAAATCTACAAAATTTAAAAAACGTATCAAAAAGTAAGTAAAGAATAAACAAAATAACTTCTAAATCGAAAAAATAAATCTTCCAAAAGAAAAAATAACTATTTTAGAATCTAAATTAAATAATAAGGTGTCCATAATTGATATTCAAAGTCTTACAAAAATGTATTATAGCATTGGAGAATTATCTAAAATGCTAGAAGTCAATGCCTCATTATTGAGGTTTTGGGAAAAAGAGTTTGGCCTTAAAGTTTCAAAAAGAAATAAAAAAGGAAATCGCTTATACTCAGTTAAAGAAATTGAAGTGATCAATCGCATCTATGCATTGGTCAAAGTAAACGGATATACCTTAGACGGTGCTAAAAAAGCGTTGAAAGACAAATCCGTGCAACACGAAATTGATGAAACTCAGCTCGTAATCACTAAGCTGTCTGAGATTAAAAAAAGGCTCATTAATTTAAAATCTTAAGATCTTTTGTCTAAATCCCTTTCTACAGACAAAAAATCAAAATCGCATTTATCTTTAAATATTTTATATCTGTTTTTAGCTACAATATCATAAAAATAGTCTCTAATAAATCTGGGGATCAGCCAACCCACATAAAAAAACAAGCAGTACCATTTCAAAAAAGGCAATAAACGTAGAGCTGCTGTCGATTTAGTATATAGAACATCATTATTGTAAAAATAAAAAGTGCTCATGTCAATTTCAAAAATCCCTTTATTAGAAAGGAATTCTTTTGCATATTCCCCTTGCAACGAGCTAAACATAAAATCATCTTTCTTCTCATTATTTAGAATAAAGCGAACTACCCGCGAACAAAAAGGACAAGATCCATCAAAAAATATTATTGGCTTAATCATAAAGACGGCTTTATATGGCTTTTGACATACTCAAGCGCATTTAGCATGTAAGATCCATACCATGAAAACACTTCACCCTTTACAAAGATGATTTTTGAATTCGGGAATTTATTTTGGAAGTATTGCTTATGCCTCCTACTAAACGGGAATGGTTCTGAGCTTAAAAAAACATAATCCGGAGATTCCAATGAAACTTCTTCTAGTATCGGATACCGCTCTTGTTGGCAATGATTTACGAATCCCAATTTATGAATAATCGAATCTATATAGGTTAAAGATCCTACCACATAATCAGGTTTGTGCCAAATCAAATATAAAACACTTTTAGACCGACCAATATCCATTATTTGTTTAAAAGATGTTGAGATAGAATTGACTAATAATGAACACTCGTTCTTTTTACGTAAAACTTTACCCAATTCTAAAATCATATCAATGGCATCTTCAAATGAATTCACGTCACTCATCCAAACGGGATATTTCTGGGATAGCTTATTAATATCCTCCTTGGTATTCTCCTCCTTATTGCCAATGATCAAATCCGGATTAAGCATATCTATGATATCTAAATTTATTGTTTTTGTCCCCCCAATCCTTTGCTTATTGGCGTACCAAATTTCAGGAAGGACGCAAAATTTTGTAATACCGACAACCTCTTCATCTAGATTTAAATGATGAAGGAAATCGGTTATTGAAGGAACCAATGAAATAATTCGTTTTGGCTTATCAGAAATGAAAACTTCTCTCTTTAATTGATCAACAAAAGTTTTCTCGTTCATATTATGACATTGCTGATATGATATCGTATCGAGTAACAATATGATGGGAATCATCAGTCTTTTTAACCAATACAGCAGGCGTGTCTTTGTTGATTAATTTACACAACTCTTCTATGGATGTTCCACTATTTACAATAGGAAACGCAGGTCCCATAATTGACGCAATAGGCGCATCACTAAGCTCGGGCCGATCTACTAAAGACTGATATATGGCACTGTCATCTACTGAACCCACAAACTTATTGTCTTTTATCACTGGAATTTGAGATATACCGAATTTTCTCATTTTAGCGATGGCATGTGAAACCAACTCTTCTGCAAATACAGAAACAAGTGGCTTGTTTTCATGTTCATTTACAAGGTCTTCCGCTGTAACAACCGTATTTTCAAGAAAACCTCTTTCTCTCATCCAATCATCGTTATACATCTTTCCGACATATCGACTTCCTGAATCATGTAAAAGAACCACGACAACATCATCCTTTTTAAAATGTTTTTTTAATTGCAGTAAGCCTTTAACAGCAGCTCCACATGAGTTTCCTGCAAAAATACCTTCTTCACGAGCCATTTTTCTCGTGTATACTGCCGCATCTTTGTCGGTTACCTTTTCGAACCCGTCAATCACCTCGAAATTCACATTCTCAGGGAGAATATCCTCCCCTATGCCTTCTGTGATATATGAATATATCTCATTTTCATCAAAAATTCCTGTTTCGTGATATTTCTTAAAAACAGACCCATAAGTATCAATTCCCCAAATTTTAATATCCGGATTTTTCTCTTTTAAGAATTTACCAACTCCAGAAATGGTACCTCCTGTTCCAACACCTACAACAAAATGAGTGATTTTCCCTTCTGTTTGTTCCCAAATTTCAGGTCCAGTCTGCTCATAATGAGCAATTGCGTTTGAAGGATTATCGTATTGATTAACGTACCAAGAATTAGGCGTTTCTTCAGCAATTCTTTTTGAGGTAGAATAATAAGATCTAGGATCCTCAGGAGCAACATCGGTTGGGCATACTATAACCTCAGCTCCTACAGCTCTTAGAATATCAAACTTTTCTTTCGATTGCTTATCCGTAGAAACACAAATCAGGCTATACCCTTTTACTATTGCAGCTAAAGCTAGACCCATACCTGTATTTCCAGAAGTTCCTTCGACAATGGTACCACCAGGTTGTAAGCGACCATCTGCTTCAGCGTCTTCAACCATTTTTACAGCCATTCTATCCTTAACAGAACTTCCTGGGTTAAAGTATTCCACCTTGGCCAACACTGTTGCCTCTACTTCTTTGGTCAATTTATTCAGTCTAACCAAAGGCGTATTTCCAATTGTTTCAAGAATATTATTTGATACCTTCATACCTCTTTAATTTTCTGCAAAGTTAACCATAATAGAACGATTTATCTGACAATAACGTGAGAAATCAATTCCTGAATTTAATTACCTTTAAACCTTTATGAAGAATACCATATCTCTCTTATTTTTAATG